>NZ_JCACCM010000046.1:0-52651 GCF_059501405.1 Myxacorys sp. | reverse complement strand
AATAACTATATGTCTTCTAGATTAAGCTATTGCCGATTAAGTCTAGTGGATGTCTGAGGCAATAGCGGTTCCGTCTGTGTTGCGCGAAGCGCGAAGCGCTGCCTCTAAGGGTTGAAACCCTGCCTGTTTCAAGCTGCTGGCATAGGCATAGCCGAGGGAATTTTTGGGATAGCGCACCAATGCCTCTAAATCGTGAGGGGGAGTTACGTAGCGTTCTGCCAGGAGCGCGGCAACTTCTGGCGTTGCTTTCATGGCTACAACCGCCGCTTCAAAGGCATGGCTGTCAACCAGACTGTTGCTCAATTCCCAAACAGGCTCTAGAAGATTACCGCTCTCATCAAACAAGAGGGTGACAAAGGCTTTTATGCCTCTCATTGTTTGCACCACAGATTGCAGCGTTTTTCCTAGGAATTTGCTTAAGGGCGATAGCTGAGCAGGACGATCAGTAAATGGCATGAGATGACCTTCCGTGGGTGAAACTCAAGTAAAATACGAACATTGTTCATATTCATATCTATAAAATACGAACAACGTTCATGTTTTGTCAAGGAAGAGGGTGCAAACAGTGGCAAACGACCGCCAAAAAGCCTCAACGATGCGACGGCAACCCAAGCAGGCACGCAGTCAAGAGCGAGTACACCACATTCTCGATGTTGCCGAACAGCTTTTTATCGAGTCGGGGTATGAGCAAGCCACAACACGGGCGATCGCATCCCGTGCAAAGGTTCCAGTCGGGTCACTCTACCAGTTTTTTCCCGACAAAGAAGCGATCGTGCGGGCACTTGCCAATCGGTATTTTGAGCAGGAATATCACTTGTTTGTGCAACTCCATGCAGAACTGGCTAATACAGATATTGCAACCTATGTCGATCAGATGATAGATGCGTTTAAGCAGTTTGCCGATGATCATCCCGGTTATTGTGCGGTGATGAAACCGTTGATTGACCTAATGACTGTTGCTGATGCTAGTGCATTTGATGAGTACGACCAGTTAATTCTGACTGAACTTGCAAAGTTTCTATCGCAGCGAAATTCTCAACTAGGTTTCGCCCGGTGCGAAATGATTGCAACAACGGTACTCAAAGCCTCGAATGAAATACTGTGGCTGGCATTTAGCCGCGATGAACACGATCGACAACAACTGATAGCAGAAACTAAGACCTTGATTACGGCGTATCTACAAACTTACCGAATTTGAGCCTCTTTGTTCAATTCTTTTTGAAATGAGCGGAGCCGTTCGAGGAAATTGAATTCCCTATTTCCACAGGTCTAGTCCACTACTACCCAACTAATCAAATTCAGGGATTGGTTTACAACTGAGCGAGTTTCTGTCTAACCCAAGCTCGGAAATTGGATTCTGCTGCAATTTCGTCTTGCTGACAGGCTTCTAGAAAGTGATAGAGGTCTGTTTTCTCGACAATTGGAAACGTTGGCGGGAGATCGCACTCCACATAGGTTTGTCCTTGAAGCTGATAAATTCGCCATTCGCGACCGTTAAACCGCCAGAATTCAGGAACTCCCATGCTGGCATAAAATTCATTCTTATCGATGTCTGTGTTGGTAATATCGACTTCAACAATTAAATCTGGGGCTGGATCAGTCGCTAAATCGACCGTTCTACCTGCGACAATTTGCTGATTTTGAATGTAGAACCCTTTGTCAGGTTCCGCCCCCCTCTTCAGGTCTTCTCTGTCCAGCGTTGTCGATCCCATTGACTTGAGTTTTAAGCCCATCTCAGTCACCAGGACACGGACAAACAAGGCAATCATTTCTGAAGCAAATTCGTGTTCTTCAAGAGGCATGGTGATTTCTAGAGTGCCACGATCGTAGGTTAGGCGGGCATGAGTGCGATGCTCTAACAGCGATCGCAGTTGTTGATAGGCTGGCCAGTCTAAATTCCGAACCGTAACCCGTTTTTCGCCGATGGGCGGCGCGACTCGTTTAGTAATGAGCATAGTTTAGACACCGTAAGTTGAGACGGTAGGATTAATCGGGAAAGGCAAACCCAGTCATGGGATCGCGAATGTAGAGACCAAGAACCAGCGATCGCAGCACTTCATCCCAAACGGGGGTTAGTTTTTCAGCATCATCTACCCAATAGTCAAACGTAATTAAGCATTGAACGTTCGAGCCTAATCCGATGCAGATTCGAGAATAGGCCTCTCGCTGCTCCTGGTCGTCCAGAAACTTGATCTCAGCCCAAACAAGTCGTGCCGTCTGCCGTTTTTCAGTAAAGATCTCGCCTGTCGAGATCACATTCCGCTTTTCGTCAGCCAGAATTTGCTTCAGCATGTGCTTGAGGGGAAACATACTCCAATCGGCTTGCGGCAGCCGATTGAATGAGACTTCTAGGCGACAGTTATCGTCAGGCGGCTCAACGTCTAAGAATCGAAAGGATTTCGTGTCAGGTTCAAAGAACCAATTTTGAGGCACATCAAAGCGAACGGCTCCGCGATCGGCAACAAAGATTTTATAACCGGGCTTTGATTGCCAGCGATGATCGTCTTTGAGGTCGAGCGTTTCTTTGATCCATTCTGGTTTGCCTTTTTTGTGCTTTGCCATGATGTCTGATCGATAAGCTTATGTTTATGGTAAGCCATTAGAATTTTCTCGAAGACACCGCAGTTTGCCATTTTGCTGGATTGTTTTGAAGATGATTTGTGCAATGAAATCACGGGTATGAAACCGAACAACGATCGCGTCTAGTGAGCCTAATTCGTTAAACTCTTAGAATCAAGGTTGCGTAATTTAAATAGTTTCACCAGAAAAAGCATCTACTAAGGCAAGAGCAAGCATTCATTCTGTGATACCAATGGACACGTGGACTGGCAAAACCCTTCAAGATGGAAAATATATCTTGGGTGAAGAGTTAGGGCGAGGAGGCTTTGGTGTCACCTATCTAGCAACCCACTCCTACCTCAACCAAACTTTTGTCATCAAGACTCTAAACGCATCTTTGCGAAACACCTCCGCGTTTCCAGACTCCCAGCAAAAGTTTCAGGATGAAGCACGGCGGTTAGCTTTGTGTACCCATCCCAACATCGTCCGAATCAGTGACTTTTTCATCGAAGATGAGCAAGCCTACATTGTCATGGATTACATACCAGGGCAAACGCTGGATCGGGTGGTGTTGCCAAACAATCCTTTACCAGAAGCGATCGCAATTCATTACATTCGCCAGATTGGATTAGCGTTGCGAGTGGTTCACCATCATGGATTGCTTCACCGCGACATCAAGCCACAAAACATTATTTTGCACCAAGGGACTCAAACGGTCGTACTCATCGATTTCGGCATCGCCAGAGAGTTTGCTGCCGATATTATTCAAACTCACACCAGCATGATTTCGTCGGGATATGCACCGATTGAGCAATATTTGCCTCAAGCCAAGCGCACACCCGCTACCGATATCTATGCTCTGGCAGCAACCCTCTATGCGCTGCTGACTGCACACACTCCAATGGCTTCCATTTTGCGCTGCCAGATTGAAGCCCGTAACCAGAAAATCACAACCTCCGTTACCAATGCAACCGAGGTACTTTCAAGGGAGAACCAGCCGATGCTGTCTCTGCGGCAGTTGCGTCCAGAATTGAGTGAGGCGGTAGATCAAGCAGTGATGCAAGGCATGGCGTTAGAAGCGCACGATCGTCCTGCTGATGTGAATGAGTGGTTAGACCTCTTGCCTGGTGCTCAAGATGAAACCGTCCTCTGGACGCCGGTAGCAGGAATGGCAACAACGCGACCCATCACTGCGCCTGCTGCCTCAGAGGGAATGGCAAGCGATCGCGATTCGACTTCTGAGGGTTGGTTGAGCAGACGCAACACTCGTCGGCTAGGCGCGATCGCAGGTATAACGGGCGCAACTCTAGGTGCGATCGCCATCGGCTCCGCATCACTTAAAGAACCACAGCCTAAAGAATCACAACCACCAACTCCGATACAATCCACTCGTGCCGCTTCTCCTTCACCTAAACCATCCGTCTCTCCTTCACCACTGGCCAAACCCGCCACGGCTGCATCTCCCCCTGTCGAGCTGATTACACCTACTCCAGCCTCTTCTGCCCCTCCCTCTCCTATCCCAGCTTCTCCTGTTCCTCCATTGTCTGTCTCTCCCTCGTCTGCACCTGTTCGTACGCCGTCTGCCATTCCTTCTCCATCATCCGCACCCGCTTCGTCTGCCATTCAAACGGTTCCTGTACCCTTACCCAGCCAGCCAGCGGAGATGCCATCACAAGCCGTCCCTCAGGCAGAACCACAAGTGGTGCAAGAAAAGCCGCCTAAGGAAGACAAAGGTCATGGAAAAAAGAGAGGACAAGATAAAGGTGGAAAAGGACAGGATAAGGAAGATAAAGGTAATGGAAAAGGAAAAGGCAGGAAATAGAGTTGTGTTGAAAAACGTGTAGTGACAGATTTATCTCAATTGAGTTTTTCTTTCACAATTTTGTCAATAATTTTATGAACAGCTGACACTACTGATTCCACTAAGATTTCATTGACGCAAGTATCCCACTCAAACGGGCACTCACCGCTATACCAACACTCCTGCACAGTGAAATTCTCAATGCGTCGTTCTGAACAGTTTAGATAGCCTTGCAGGTTGATGTGAGGAACGGGCTGTCCATAGCGCTGATGCCAAGACGGGCCAAATAGCGTAATTGTTGGAACATTTACAGCAGCGGCAATTCGGGCAGGGCCTGTATCGGGAGCGATCATAACATCAGCTTGAGAGAGCATGGCAGCAAGCGATCGCAGGCTTCCCGGTTGCCAAAGTCGCGATCGCTCACCAATGCTCTCCACAATGCGGGTAGCTTGTTCTGCGTCCGAGCCAACCAAAACAACGATTGACGCCTCGTATTTCTCCTGCAACACTTGGCCCAACCGGACGAAATTCTGCTCTGACCAACGCTTGATCTGCATTCCAGCATCAGGACAGAGAACAACGATCGGCCGGTTTGGGTTGTCTAATTTGGCTTGAGCAAGTTGAATTTCTTCTAGCGTTGGATGTAGCGTTGGCGGTTTGATTGATTCTGGTGTGATGAGTTTTTCAGCGAGGAGAATTTCTAGAAAGCGATCGCTCACAAACTGCTCTGGAGGTGGAGAGCGCCATAAATTTGTAACAACCTGTTTAGCATTGCTAGTTTGAATGATTTTATCAATGCGATCGTAGTTGGTATCAGAAACAATTAAATTGAATGGTTGAGTATTCAATAGCTGCTGGACTGTGTGATCCGCCTTACCCTTTTCGGCATAAATGACTCGATCAATGAGTGGATCAGTTTCGAGCAGTTGTCCTCCTGGCGCAAAGGTAAGAACGGTGACACTTGCTTGAGGATGAGAGCGCGCTAACGCTTGAATAGCGGGCAATGCAATCAGTACATCACCAATGCCACCTAACAGTTCAACAAATAGAATATGCTGCATAGCTCTCATCAATCTTTTCATCTCTCTATTACCGGAATTTGGCGTGCTCTGTCATTCTTCTAAAGAAAGAGTGACTAACATTCCATCAATCTAAGAATCTGAAACGCGATCGCTGCACTAAGAAATGTGACAGTTGTTGTGACAATGTAAGAAATGGGTGATTTCAGCATTGTTTAGATCACAAGCGCGAGTAAAGTAAAACCTATCTTTACTGGTCGGTAGAATAACTACCTGGAGGCTGGAATGAACCCACCAGACCGCTTCACACTAGAACTTGATGCTGATCATCCTAATTTGCTGCGCGGGCTTGATGTATTGCTGGATCTTGGCTTGCTGACTCAGCAGCAAATCGAGCAGTTAAGCCGTCAGCATCTAACCTGCCTACTGCCTGAAGCCGTAGAGTCTCCTACCCGTCCGATCGCAGCGCTAGGGCGTTCCTCGTCTCCTGATTTTGTGACTTCCACTCCTGATTTTGTGACTTCTACCAGGGCCGAGCGCCCCGAACGAGTAGCGCCTTCAGAGAATGTGATTACTCGAATTCTGCGATCGCTGCAACAGGAACTCAGTGTTGTTTGGTTACTGGTGTTGGGTGTGTTTTTGGTGGTGGTTTCTTCGGCAGTGCTGGCAGCAAGCCAGTGGCAGGCTGTTTCACCAACCGGACAGTATCTTGTGCTGTTGGGCTACACGGTCAGCTTTTGGGGCGCTTCGTTTTGGGCGAATCGCCGACCAAATTTAAGGCTGACGGCAACAACATTACAAACGCTAACATTACTGCTGGTTCCGGTTAATTTTTGGGCGATCGATCGATTTCTTTTACAGTTTCCTCAGGTTCAATCCATCAGCATAGCTGCCGTTGCTGCGATAGTTCTAAGTGCGATCGCAGTTTTGTTGTTAAAAGCGTCCTCAAATTTTAATTCTCGATTCGTCTTAAGTTATCTAGGCTTGAGTTATCTTCAGTTAGGCTGGTCGGTTTCGGTGATTCCGCCTATCGCTATTTATTTAGGATCGCTGCTTCTGGTCATTGCTCCGATTCTGGCGTTGTCTCGATTTGCGCTTTTAGGAAGTGCGATCGCATTACTATTTTTACGAGCCGTCTTTGTGACCAATGTTGATGTCGCGCAGTTGGGGCTTGCGGTCGCGCTCTGCGGCGGTGGAGTGGCTAGACTTGCCCACCGTCGAACCGGATCAACGGGATGGAGATTGAGCGGCGCGTTGCTATTGCTGGGTTGGCTTGTGTCCGTTGGCTCGGTTCCATGGCAAGCCTTGGCCGCGAGTTGTATCGCAATTTTCGTAAGCTACCAAGCGTTGCAACGATTTTGGCGACGGTTTGATGTAGCTTTATTATTGGCAATTGAGTTACAAATGCTCTGGCTGGTTTGGAGACTCATTCCTGCCTCGCTTCAAACTCAAATCGTTGATAGTGTCACCCGCATTACAGATACCGAATTGTCCCCAATTGCGCTATTGGGAATTGCTTTATTTCCATACTTGATCGTCATTCTGGCGTTTTCACTGTGGTTGCAACGACGACAGCAACCACAGTTAGCGAACTTTTCAGAAGGTATTGCGCTAGGCTTTGGAGTGTTGCTGTTTGCGATCAGTGCGATCGCGCCTGCGACTCGAACGCTCAATCTCTTTGCATCTACCGTTACACTAGCCTGGTTGCTACGCCAACGCCGCTCGCGGCAGCAAGATATCGTATCTCTGGTTTATGCAACTCATTTAGGCGGATTAGCAACAATAATTTCAGCCATTCAATACCGATTTCCGGCGCTAAACAGTTCAACGTGGGCGCTTCTGTTTTTGAGTATTGCGATCGCGCAATGGATGATCAGCGCAATTGGGTCGCGATCGATTTGGCAGCGTAGCGCGTGGCATGTTGGGCCAGGATTTGCAACTTTATCCTATGTTCTGTGGGTTGAACCCCTTGGCTCTGCGCCGCCAATCGCTAGCAGCTGGCTCGCGGTTCCACTCGCATTAACGCTAATTGCAGCCAGGCGACCTGAGCAACAGCAAATCGCGGCTCAACTTAGCGCGATCGCGCTTGGCATGGCGCAACTGCTGACGCTCAACCGCCCTGAAACTGGATTACTAGGATTGGTGTGTGCCACCGTACTGATGGTGGGCAACACTCGCTTATTGCCGCACCCGCTATTTGCCAATCTCACGATTGGATACGGGTTGACAGCTTTGGGCTGGGGATTGTGGCATCAGTTGCCTGGAATGCGTCAGATTGATGTGTGGCTGCTTGTTGGCGCAACGGTACTTTTGCTGCTATGGCTGGGCACGCGTTGGGGACAGACACAATTAACCCAAGGGGAAACTGCGCAACAACCGTCTCGCTTAATCGCGCTTTTTGTCCAGGTGGCCAACCGTTGGGCGGCAGTGCTAAGTGCGCTCCTCTTATTCGGTTCTGGTCTCCAAGTGTTGAGAAAATACGCCGATATGCAGGCTCCAACGTTGATAGGGCTGGCTGCGATCGCGCTAACAACAGGTGTCTTAGCAGCGCGGGCTTGGCGAACGACTTCTATGAGTGCGGTGATCGGGTTAGGACTTGGAATCGAACTGTTGGTTGCTCACAGTTTGGCGTGGGGAGACCCTTCCATCATTCGGCTTAGCGTCGCAAATGTAGGATTGGGGTTAGCCACGCAGCTTGCAGATGAAATTCGACGCCGACAGGCTCCTTCAGAATCGATATTTGGAGGATGGTATGGCTTGCCATTGGCCTACGGAATCGGTGCGATCGGGCTTCGCCTGGGAACCTTTGAAGCGTGGACAGGGTGCATTTCTCTTGGTGTTGCATTGATCTTCATCGGTGTCGGACGGCAGCGATCCGCGTTCAGATCTCTCACGTTTTTAGGACTATTTGGACTGTCAATCGGACTGAGCGAATTAGTGTTATACCCTCTTCGCAACGAATCGCTCAGCAATCAGTTAATGGCGATCGCGGCATTAGGCACCGTGTTAACGCTAGTCTATCGCTATCTATTAATAGAAAAGCTAAATTATCTACATCTCAGTGCAGTAGAAATTAAATCTGTTGCTCATGGACATTGGGCAATCAGTAGCGTTGTTCTGAGCGTTGCCGCAAGTTTAACCCTACTGATTTCTGCTCCCGGAACATTAGCCTTGATCGGATTTATTACTGGAGTTGGCTTATCGCTGTATGCCATTTTTCAGGCACGTCGCCATCCAAACCTACGAAGCGCAGAAATTTGGCTTTACGCAGGGCTTCTAGAAGCGGCGGCTCTGGTTTGGTATCTCAGTACAAAACCGTGGTTTAGCGGAGTTTTTGCCCAATTGCGTCCGTATGCAGTGGCAATCGCCGCGATCGTAGCATTCGTGATATTTGTCCTACCGTGGGAACGGCTAGGCTGGATGCGTCGGCCTTGGCAACGGGTATCGATCGTTGTTCCACTGTTAGCTTTAGCTGGAACCGCTACGATCGTTCATGGGCTAAGTCTGATTGTTTTGGCTGTTTTCTACAGCTTAATCGCTTCTATTCGTCGAGAAATTCGCTGGACTTATCTCAGCATGGCGTTGCTGAATTGGGTTGTATTCAAGCAACTTGATCAACTCAACTTAAATATTTTATTTTGGCAAGTGTTGCCAGTCGGATTGTCAATTCTATACTTCGCAGCCGTTGAGCCGTCGCTTAAGCTGGCTCAGGCCCAATCATCAAAGCATTACGTTAGGCTGTGCGGAACGAGCTTAATTTGTATTACTGCATTGCTCACTCAAAATAACTACGGCATTCTACCAGGCCTAGTTAGTTTGATTGCAATTTTTGCTGGATTAGGATTAAAAATCCGAGCATTTTTATATGTGGGAACAATCGTTTTTTGTCTCAACGTCTTGTATCAACTCGTTGTTTTAGCAACTACTTATTCGCTCCTCAAGTGGGTCATTGGCTTGTGCATTGGCATTGTCCTGATTTGGATTGCCGCAAACTTTGAAACTCGTCGTGGGCAAGTAACGACGCTGATGCAAACCTGGCTAGAGCAACTGCAAGCGTGGGAGTAATCCAATGGGATGAGCAAATTAACGGCTTCCTTGGTCAGAAAGGGAGATTTTTGTAGTTTTTGCTACAGAATATAATATGATTATAGAGGTGAAATTTAGTTTCCCTCTTAGCAATACCGCTTGCAAAACCCGACTGTCATGGCAAACACATCTTATTCCTACAGCACGCTCGATCAGCATCTAAACAACATTCTGACTTCCCTTGCGCATCGTCTAGAAGCGGCCAAAGCTGCCAATAATGTTCAACTGATTAAGCTACTGGAACGAGAGAAGGAAGAAGTGACGGCCCCTATCGCTACGCAGAAAGCGACTTTGACTTGGCAAGCGCTGATCCAATCCTTTTTCAACCGTTCTGCTCAGTCTATCCATCGATTTGAGAATGGCAGCGATCGCTGGTGGTATACCATTGATCCCCAAACTGGACAAGAGATTTGTGCAGACTCTGAAGCGGAACTGAGGCTATGGATTCAACAGCATAGCAAGTAGAACTTCTCGCTAGTTATTTTTATACAATGACCCACAGCCCTGTTTAGATCAGGGCTATTTTTATGATTTGATGAGGCTTGTGTGCCTGTAGATGGGCACTCAAAGTCACAGTTTGACTTATTCTAAAAGCTAGAAATCGTCCGCTAGAATCACTGGTCACACGTTGTTAATAATGAATTAATTATGAATGCGGAAGATATGAATGCGGAAGAACTAATCCGTCGGTACGAAGCAGGTGAGCGTGAGTTCAGTGCAATTAGCCTAAACGAGTCTCAGTTAGAGGGGGTGGATTTAAGCGGAGCCGTTTTGAGCGCTGCCTCGCTAAACAGAGCAAATTTGAAGCGCGCTAACCTAAGCGGGGCAGATCTCAGTGGCGCTGATCTTGCTGAAGCAGACTTAAGTGGAGCAGACCTAAGCGGCGCAGATTTAAGTAATGCCGTGCTGGATGGAGCTGTGCTAGAGGGAGCAATTTTAGAGCGAGCCAATTTAAGTCAAGCCGATCTTAAAGTGACTAATCTGTCTCAGGCAGCGCTGTCACAAGCTGAACTGGTTCAGGCAGATTTAAGCGGCGCGAATTTAGAATCCGCTGATTTGAGCGGATCAGATCTGACGGTAGCTGACTTGCACCAAGCCAACCTAAGTGAGGCCGAATTAATTCGAGCCACGATGAGCGGTGCAAATTTGCAAGACACGAATCTAGACGGAACTATTTTAGAAGGCGGTGATGGTCGCCTTGCCACTTAAAGCGTGCTATTGAAGAACGGACGTTAAGGACGGATAGCCGCCTCTAGCTTCCTAGTTTGAACGCTTCTAAAAACAAACTGTAACTCACACCAATTTTTAGAACGTTTAAGAATTCGGCACCTAGCGATCGCCCGAATCGTTCGCGACTGCCATAGAAGATGCGGCTGATAACTTCGGTCGCTGCCACGATCAGCAGCGCCGCCACTACATCTAATTCTGAGCGCTGTCCGGCGGTTGTAGACATCACATTGCCGATAAAAAAACCGAGGAGCAGACCAATCACTAAAAGCGAGATGCGCCGCCACGGATTGCGAAACAGTTGATCGACCTGTCTCGTCGTCGTTTGTACCAATGTATTAAGGCGAGTGTTTTGCATGGCGGTTAGAGGCAACTTACAACTACTTTACTCAAAAATTTACTCAAAAAATCTTCCCACAATCGCCTTAAAGCTTGTTATCACTAAAGTACAACGATTGATCAAAGGTTGCGGGGTCTGATGAAACCGATAAATGACAAACTGCACCCTGCGCTTAAGGCCGCGATCGCGGCGGCGGTTTTGCTAATTCCTGGGTGGCTACTCCTCCAACGATTTCAGATTGGTATTGAGTTTTTACCGTCTGAATCGGATCGAGTTCCGGTGATCAAAACTCAACCTTCAGACGCTCCAGCCACCCGTGCTTCTACAAATTCTAAGGCGACGACTGCGGCTAAGCCTGATCCCGCAGACGCTGCCGCTCGCCAAGGTAAGTTGCGAATCCGCAACCGCTCAGATCACCCGCTCAGAGTGGCGTTGCTCTCTCGCCAAAAAGAAGTGAATAAAGGAGCATCGACCGGATTTGCGACTCCGGCCCATTGGGATTTTGCGCCAGGAGAGGGAAGTACAGAAGGATTGCTCGTTTCGTTGCCCGATCGCGAGGTTAAGTTGAAGAAAGGGGATGTGGTCGTTGCCTTTGCTCAGGATGGATCGCAACGGTACTGGGGGCCGTTTGTGGTGGGTGAAACTGATGGCCTAGCTTGGAACGCTGGGGCAGCAGAATGGGAATTAGTGTTGGATGAATAAGATGAATAAGTAGATAGCCAAAGTTGGTTACGCAACTTGTGGCCTCTATCCCCGGTTCTCTAAGAACTTGGGACTTGATATTTACATCCACTTACTGATGACATATAGGTTCACAACTGAATGAGAAAGCTATCTCTGCGGTGAAAATCGGCTTCTGGTTCAGGATGGGTTAGTGCCCAGTACGTGATCTCACCGCTCTTAGATTCAATTACAGATGCGATCGCAACGTCCAAACCTTGCTCAGCTACCTCAAGCTGCTCCAAACTCAGCGCGATCGTCAGCATTAGCGCGTCAGAGGTCTGCCGCACCTCCACTGGAAGCGCTGCGATCGCTAGTTCCTCTTGCATTCCTTGTCGATAGCCATCAAATCGGTAAACATTCCAATGTCCGGCAGGGGAGAGATTGAATTCCCAATACTGCTTGGAATGCTTGAGACCCAGAAAGAATTCGAAACACGTAGTCTTCCAGAGGTCATGTTGACGCACAGCCGAGGCAGGAATTGGAATCACAACTGCCGTTAGGTCACCACGCAGATCATAACGAATCGTGAGGTAACCACTGCGACGTTCAATGCTACCTGTAATGGTTAGATCAATGCTAGGTGAAGAGAAAGGCTTCAGTAAAAACTCGTTCATCGCATCTCCGCAATGAGAGAGCGGATCACTGTTTCTTGAGATTCAATACTCTGAGTCAGTTGAAACTGAACCAGGGCTCGCATCAAATTGTGATCCCGATGCTTGACTTTGAAATAGACGTTGCCCGCTAGATGATCGGTTAAAAATCTTAGCCCTAGCTCAAACGCAATGAGTCGAATTGCATCAAATAGATAATCGTAATCGTGATTAGTCAGAAAGGCTTTTGCCACTGAAAGATAGCCTTGTAAAATACCTTGGCAAAGGTCAGGCTCGAAGTAAACCGTCTCCCACTGCTCCGTTTCCTCACCGATCGGATTGCAACCCGATCGCAGGCAATCGCCAATATCGTAATGCACCAGTCCAGGTTTCACGGTGTCGAGATCGATGACGCTAACGGCTTTTCCAGTTGAGCAATCAAACATAACATTGTTCACCTTTGGATCACCATGCATCAGTCGAAGCGGCAGTTTACCACCCGCTTTAGCGTGTTCAAGAACCGAACACCACTCCGCGCGATCGCGCACAAACTGCAATCCGTAAGTCACTTCTGAAGACAGGTTCACCGTTGTGGTTGCTAACACTTGCTCGTAGTGCTGAAGATAGCGCGGCGTGATGTGAAAGCCTTCTAAGGTATCGGCTAACTGATCAGGCGGCAAGTCGCTGATCAAACTGTGAAACGTGCCCAAGGCATAGCCAACTTCTCTGGCGTGGTCTACGTCATGCATCGCGTCAAATGATTCTGACCCTTCAATAAAACTAATCGCTCGCCAAACTGACTCATCAGACTCAATCCAATGGTCGTCTCCTTCATGGGTTAACAGCACACGCGGCACTTCCCAACGACGAGCAAGCGGAGAACGCTGTAAACGATCGCGAACATGGCAAGTGAAAATGCTCATGTTTTGCATGACCAATTGAGGCTGGCGAAAGACGTGAGTATTGATGCGTTGCAGCACAAAGCGCGGTTGACTGATATTCTTAACCGTTACAAGAAATGTGTCGTTAATATTGCCACTGCCAAACGCTTCCACCGCAGTAATGTCAGCTCCAGAAGAAAATTGAGCTGCGATCCTTTGGAGCTTGGCAACGCCAACCGCACTTAGGCAATTTGAAGATTGACCGACAGGAGTTTGATCAGTTGTTTGATGATGGGTCATGTCCTCACACTTAGCTCCTCACACTTAGAATAATTGCCTTGAATAATTGCCTTGAATAATTGCCTTGCGACAAAATGCTTCTGGTCATTATCCGACACCTAGGCGCATTCTATAAAAGCAAGCTCGAGATGGCACATTAGTAGATGGATACAGTTGTTTCGTAGATTTTATTGGAAGCGAGCATCTCGAACGAGCATCCCACTTTCAATAGAATCGGCGGATCGGCTATTTAACACGGTTGTACTGTAGCTGAAATGTTTGCAATACAACTCCATTTCTTGATTTTCCATAAGCGTTTGTTGATTTTGGGTTTGGGTTTGTCGATTTCACATAAGAATTACTTTACTCACAAGGGCGTTCTTTGATTTTCCATAAGCGTTTGTTGATTTTAGGTTTGCGTTTGTCGATTTCACATAAGAATTACTTTATTTACAAAAGCGTTTATTAGTTTCAGGTTTGTGTTTCTTAGGTTTGCATTCCTCACGAAGCTAATTTTGTGCGCTAGACACTAAAAAAACGCCCATTTAGAAGAATCTAAACAGGCGTTTAACCATGACTAGCGAACAGAAACGCAAAGGCAAAACGCTTTTGCGGTTGCCACTCCTTGAGGCAACGGGTTATTTGGCAAGTTCTAAAACGCCTAACTGACTCAGAACAGCATCCGCATTTTTCTTTGCATCACCAAAAAGCATTCGAGTGTTTTCTTTGTAGAAAAGTGGGTTCTCAACGCCTGCATAGCCGCTTGCCATACTGCGCTTTAGCACAATGACTTGCTTGGCTTTCCACACTTCCAGAACGGGCATTCCGGCGATCGCACTTCCGGGTTCCATCGCACTTGGATTCACTGTGTCGTTAGCTCCAATTACTAACACCACATCGGTTTGAGGAAAGTCATCATTGATTTCTTCCATCTCTAACACGATGTCGTAAGGCACATTCGCTTCAGCCAACAGGACGTTCATGTGTCCCGGCAAGCGACCTGCGACGGGGTGAATGCCAAAGCGGACATTGACGCCGCGATCGCGCAATCGTTTTGTAATTTCGGAAATCGGATGCTGCGCTTGTGCCACGGCCATTCCATAACCGGGAACGATGATGACGCTATTTGCGTTTTCTAGCGCCTCGATCGTTTCGTCTACAGAAATTGATTTTGCTTCGCCTGCGATCGCTTCTGTAGCGCTCGATCCACCTGTGCCAAAGCCGCCGAGAATGACGCTGATAAACGATCGATTCATCGCTTTGCACATGATGTAACTTAGAATCGCGCCACTGCTGCCAACTAATGCGCCCGTAATGATCAACAGATCGTTAGAGAGCATAAAGCCGGCGGCGGCAGCAGCCCAGCCCGAATAGCTATTGAGCATTGAAATGACAACAGGCATATCTGCGCCGCCAATTCCCAAGACGAGATGGAGTCCTAGCACACCTGCGATCGCGCTCATGATCACTAATGCTTGAAGTCCAGATAGGATTCCTTCTCCTAGAAACTGCTGCCCCAGCCAAACACAAGCGATTAACATGCCAATGTTAAGAAGGTGTCGAGCAGGCAACGTGAGCGGCTTACTGCTAATCAATCCGCGCAGTTTTCCAAAAGCAATGATCGATCCGGTAAACGTGACCGCACCAATAAACACACCCACAAAAATTTCAACTTCGTGAATTGTGGCTTCCGCTCCGGTCAGCGATTGCGGGCTGAGGTAATTAGCAATGCCTACCAGAACTGCCGCCAGTCCGACAAAACTATGCAGCATTGCCACAAGTTCCGGCATTTCGGTCATGGCAACGCGTGCAGCAAGAATCGCCCCAACGATCGCCCCCGGAAGAATTGCTGTGGCGAGAATTCCATAGCCAGTGACATCACTTCTAATAATCGTGGCGATGAAGGCAACGATCATTCCAGCGATGCCATAAATGTTGCCTTTCTTGGCAGTTTCCTGATTTGACAAGCCACCCAAACTCATAATGAAGAGGGCACTCGCCGCAATATAAGCGACGTTAGAAATACTATCGGTCATTGTCCTCTCCCTATCTTTGGAACATTTTGAGCATTCGTTGTGTGACCAAGAAACCACCCACGATATTGATGGTTCCAACCAGAATTGCGATCGCGCCTAAAATTGTCGTTGCTGACGTCAGCGCTCCTGAAATTTGCAGCATTCCCCCGATGATGATGATGCCGCTAATGGCGTTCGTGACGCTCATCAAAGGCGTGTGGAGCGCGGGTTTAACGTTCCAAATCACCTGCCAACCAATAAAGCAGGCGAGAACAAAGACGGTGAAGTGAGACAGGAATGAAGGAGGTGCGATCGCGCCGATTCCTACTACCACTGCACCAATCAGAATTGCCCAGATCCACTGAGGCGTCTTCCGACTCACTTGAGGCGTTTCGACCTGAGACGAAACGGTAGCGGGTTTGGGTGCAGGCGGGGCAGCAGGTCTTGGCGGCGGCGGCATAACTTCGCCCTGATGCACCACCAACGCGCCTCGAATCACTTCGTCGGCGAGATCAACCCGGTAGTTTTCGTTTCTGCCCATATCATCCAATAGGTGACATAGGTTTTTGCCATAAAGCTGACTCGACTGCGACGCCATCCGACTCGGCAGATCGGTTAATCCAATAATCGTGACGCCATGATACTTGTAGATTTCATTAGGCTTGGTCACTTCGCAGTTGCCGCCCTGCTCTGCCGCCATATCGACGATCACAGAGCCGTCTTTCATGCTCTCGACCATTTCTCTCGTGATCAATGTCGGAGCTTTTTTGCCCGGAATCAGTGCCGTGGTGATGATGATATCTACGTCTTTTGCTTGATCCGCAAACAGTTCCATCTCGGCTTTGATAAATTCGGGACTCATGGTTTTGGCATAACCCCCTTCCCCAGAGCCGTCTTCCTCAAACTGAAGCTCTAAAAACTCTGCACCCATGCTTTGAACTTGCTCTTTCACCACCGGACGGGTATCAAAAGCTCTAACGATCGCACCCAATCCTCTTGCGGTTCCGATCGCAGCCAATCCGGCCACACCTGCACCGATAATCAGCACTTTCGCGGGCGGCACTTTTCCGGCAGCGGTAATCTGCCCTGTAAAGAAGCGTCCAAAATGCTCGGCGGCTTCGATTACAGCACGATAGCCTGCAATATTCGCCATTGAACTGAGAGCATCCAATTTTTGTGCCCGACTAATGCGCGGCACTGCATCCATCGCTAAAACGGTTGCCTTGCGACTCGCAAGTTGCTGCACCAGTTCAGCATTTTGGGCAGCCCAAATAAAACTAATTAATGTCCCGTTTTCTCGCAGCAATTCTGTTTCGTGCTTGTTCACACCAGAATGCCAAGCGGGAGGACGAACTTTGAGAATTAAATCTGATTCTGCCCATAGCGTTTGGGGATCAGAAACAATGTGACAGCCAGCTTCTTCAAAAGCCTGATCAGAAAAATTAGCGGCATCTCCTGCCCCAGATTCAACCCATACTTCAAACCCATATTTTTGAAGAATCTTTGCGGTATCGGGCGTTGCTGCGACTCGACATTCGTTGGTCGCAATCTCTTTAGGAATGCCGATTTTTCGACAAGGTTTTGAAGGGTCAATTGAAGGATGCTCACTATGCGTTTGCTGATCCAGCGCGATCGTCATGAACTTCTCCTGATAATGGATCTTGATGTACTGGAGTGCTGACCAATAAACTTCATCAACGAAATATTACTCGTCAAATTTTTGCAGCAATTCACAGATCAATAGGGACAATACCCGCATCCTAGAACTATTTTCAAGAGTTAGGAATTATTTCCAAATTTCTTAGGATCTAAACTCTAAAATGAATCGAAACTTAATATAAAAGGATCAATGAAGCGCTAACTATCAGTCTCTAGTAAAATCAGGTAAATATGCTTCATTTAAGTTGAGTTTCTGTTACAAACTGCTACACATCAATCCACCTCAAATTTGCGTTTGAGGTGGATTGATCCTTCCATTTTCTGAAGTTCATAGTTCTTGCCGAATGCAAAAAAATACCTATTTTCAACAGGATTTTAAGTAGAACGACTACGACAAAGAGGATCGATTCAAACGCCCCATAGTGAGCTACTCTTCAACGCGGTAGCCAAACTCCGCAAGGCGCGTACGAGACTGACGCCATTTCGGTTGCACCTTCACAAATAGTTCTAGATGCACTTTGCCCTCGATCAGTTTTTGGATTTGTTCACGGGCCGCAGACCCGACCGTTTTTAACATCGTTCCTCCTTTGCCAATCAGAATGCCTTTCTGAGAGGAACGCTCGACATTGATGGCAGCAGAGACGCGAGTGATATGGGGTTCTTCCTGGACACGCTCGATCGCGATCGCAACGGAATGCGGCACTTCTTCGCGGGTATGTAGCAGAATTTGCTCCCGAATCAGTTCGCCCATGATAAAACGTTCGGGCTGATCGGTGACGAGATCCGGCGGATAGTAATAGGGTCCGGGTTCTAAGTTCTCAATCAAGGTAGCTTGGAGTGGCTCGACCCCTTCACCTGTGAGCGCTGAGAATTTAGCAACTGTCCAACCTTGAGATTCTGCCAAGTCAATATAGTCTTGATCAAGCGAAGGGTAGCCTTGCTGATCGGCTTTGTTGAGTCCGAGAATCACAGGACTTTTGATATCTGTCAGCAGGTTGACGATGAAGCGATCGCCCCCACCCAACTCAACCGAGCAATCGACCAAAAAAAGCACGATATCCACCGATGCGATCGCGCCCCTCGCATTCTTGACCAAGACTTCGCCCAACTGATGGTGAGGTTTATGAATTCCGGGCGTATCGACAAAAATAATCTGTGCTTCTGGCGTGGTCAGAATGCCCCGCAAGCGGTTGCGAGTCGTTTGCGCCACGGGAGAGGTAATCGCAACTTTCTGTCCGACCAAATAATTCATCAGCGTAGACTTGCCCACGTTTGGGCGACCAATAATGCCGACGAACCCTGATTTAAATCCCTCCGGCGCGACTGGAATAGAACTTACCCAGCCATCTGTTGTTTCGTTCTCTGTCATGTCGTCCTCTTCTGACAGTTCTAAATCAATTCTGTAGTTTTCATTACTCTTTCTCAAAGTGCGATTAGCTGTTAGCCATTACAACTTATTCAGTGTAATCGACATGGACGGGACAAAGCGGATTGGCATCTTGACCAGTGGCGGGGATTGTTCAGGCTTAAATGCAGTCATTCGAGCGGTGGTCTTTCGAGCGATCGGAACGTATGGCTGGAAGGTCTTAGGAATTTGTCGAGCCACCAATGGCTTAATGGAGCGCCCCCCTGACATTGTGGCGTTAGATATTGAGCGCGTCGATCGCATTCTGACCGCAGGCGGAACGTTTCTTGGCACAACCAATAAGGGCAATCCGTTTGCGTTTCCGATGCCCGACGGAGAACTCCTCGATCGCTCCTCCGAGATTATCGACGGCTACCATATGCTGGGCTTAGACGCCATGATTGGCATCGGCGGGGATGGCAGCATGGCGATTCTGCGAAAGCTGGCACAGCAAGGCGGCATGAATTTAGTCACAATTCCTAAAACGATTGATAACGATGTTGGCATCACCGAATGCTCGATCGGCTTTGATACGGCCGTCAACATTGCTACAGAAGCCGTCGATCGCTTGCACTTCACCGCAGCAAGCCATTCTCGCGCCATGATTCTCGAAGTCATGGGACGCGATGCTGGACACATTGCCATTAGCGCAGGCATTGCAGGCGGTGCAGATGTGATTTTAATTCCAGAAATCCCCTATACGATCGCGAATCTCTGTCACAAGCTCAAAGAACGCCAAGAGCAAGGCAAAAACTATTCGCTGATTGTTGTGTCGGAAGCGGTGCGCACCGAAGAAGGTAAGACCGTCAGTTCAACCGATCCCTCTGGAGAATCGCGCTACGGCGGAATTGGGCAATATCTTGCCAATAGAATCTCCGCCTGTAGCGGTGTAGAAACTCGCGTTACTGTACTGGGGCACATTCAGCGCGGCGGCACGCCTTCGCCCTTGGATCGGCTGCTCGGCTCAATGTTTGGCGTGGCGGCAGTCGATTTGATTGCTCAAGAAAAATACGATCGCATGGTGGCATGGCGCGATCGCCGCGTGATTGATGTACCGATTGCGGATGCGATCGCACAGTATTGCACTGTTGATCCAGGCAGTGCTGCTGTTCAAACTGCACGCGGACTCGGAATCTATTTAGGAGATTGAGCCATCCTTTGGCGTCGCAGTAAGGCTTTGAAGGATGGTGGCAGCGAATTTTGTAACAGATGTAGCGAATGAACAGATGAATGAATCACCCATTTACATATCTGTTATGTCCGTTACTCGATTCGCTGCCTAGCTTAACTCGCTGCCCCCTGAAGTTAGCAATTCCTCTACGACTGAACAACGCCCCATCAAGCTAAGCTCAAGCGGATTTCCACGTACCGTGAAATCCAAGTGGAATCACTTCCGGCAATGCTAAACGGCAAACTGGTTCATCATCTAAGCGATCGCTATCAAATACCCAAACTTCACTAGTATCGGTATTACCGTCATATACAACCGTCACGATCCAACCTTGATCCAGATTTTGAGCATCGGGCGCGTAAATCGGCTCCATTGCATAGCGGTTTTCGCCCAAATTTGCTTGCATCAGGTCGCCCGTTTGTTGATCGAAGCGTGCGATCGCCTCAAACACACCGGGACTCTCATGACCGGGACGGTAAACTGAAAGGTAAGTGTATCGCCACGCTTGCCCCACATCCGCTTGTTTCACAATTGGAAACTCACAGTCACGATTCAACATCCGATTTATCTCAGAAACGGTTCCTGATATCGGATCTAATCGAATTTGCCATAAAGAAGAACTTGCTTTTGTAGTTGCATGACCTGTTGCAACTTCTTTCAAAAGCTGATTGGTGTTGAAGTCTTCGTATCGCACCACATCTACAACAGCATGACCGTCTTTATCAACTGCACCGTTGCCAAAGTGCCATTGATACCAAGGTTCTGTCTCCCCTCGACTGACCACTTCTAGCGAATCCCGATCAATCACTAGAATTTGCGTTCCCTTTTCGGGCTTCCACTCAAACGATTCTCCAAACCCTTTGAGGCGAGATAAGACCAGCAGAGGATTTAATCGAATAGGCGAGACGAAAAATAGCAGATATTGCCCTGCCATAACGAAATCATGAATCAGTGGAAAGCCATCTAGCGGCACCTGATTTCGCTGCTTTAAATTGCCCGTCGCATCAAGGCGATAGAGGTTAAGCATGGCGTTCTTACCAAAGCTCACCCCAAAGTTGTAAACCTCTCCAGTTCTATCATCGCGCTTCGGATGAGCCGAAAATGGCATCAAAGGTGGTAAACCGTTTAGATCCGTTTGACCTTCAGTGTTTAACGTCTCTGGATTTAAAGCATAGGGATGTCCGCCCTCCCACAATGCCAGCACGCGATCGTCAAACGCAAGGACTGAAGTATTGCCTGCGTTTTTTGGCCCCTTCGTAAACCGATTCCAAATTCCTCCAGGGGGGAGCATTCCATACCCACCATAGAGAAAGTGTCCTGCCTTTTCTTCTTCCTGAAATTCTTTGCCCTGCACATAGCGATACACTCCCGTTGCGCCTGCATCGGTGAAATGAACTCCTAGTACAGCACCGTCCCCATCAAACCAATGAGAAACCCGCGTATTGCCCCGCTCTAATCGCGCTGGGCCGTTTCGATAGAGCGACCCTCTTAACCTTGTAGGAATCTTGCCAGACAGAACTGCTAAAGCTGTTGGAGCAAAACCGTTAGCGGTATGTAAAACTGACCCTACCCAATCTTTAGGTCGTGTTGCAATAACCATACATTCCTTCCTTATCAGTCTGTATTCAAACTTACGAAATCTAGTGCAACATCTGCCGTAAGCCGTTTACTTCTAGTTTAGAAGTATGACCACCGATGCAACGGATCGCATTACCTAAATTTTATTCACTAATTTGAATATGTCAATAAGTGAATAAAAGCCGTCTGTTGCCTGTGGTCACGGAGGCAAGCTCACAATCTGTGCCAGTCCCACAATTCACTAGCAGAACTACTGACTGATGAAACTTAGATCAGCGCTAAGTGGGAATGCATTGCCGTTCCCGAAAGCTAATCGCAGCATCGTTGCTAGACACAATAAAATTCTTCAACTAATTACAATCACCCGCAGGTCAAGAGCGTCTGATACAATTACGGCGTTGTTAATATAAAGCACGTCTCTTGAGTCAGTCGATCGATCTCCCTCAAGTCGATGATTTTTTACAAGAACTCGCCACGATTCAGCAAACGGGTTCTAAGCGGATCGCTCTATTAGGGTCACGCCACGTTCCTATCACCCATCAAACTCTAATTGAGTTGATGAGTTATGCACTGGTTCTAGAAGGCAATCGAATCATTACTTCAGGGTCAACCGGAACTAATTTTGCTGCAATTCGTGGTGCTTTACGGGCTGATCCAAGTATGCTAACGGTGATTCTGCCGCAGAGTATGGAGCGCCAACCTCGCGAATCTCGTGAGCAGTTAGAAAGTGTGATGCACTTGGTCGAATCGCCAGAGAACAATAGTCTTTCTCTAGCTGAAGCCAGTGCCTTGTGCAATCAAGAGATTGTGTCTCGCTGTCAGCAACTCATTAGCTTTGCGTTTCATGACAGCCATACTCTTCTGCGAACTTGCCGCGATGCCGAAGACCAGCGCAAAATTGTGACAATATTCTATTTTGATTAGGACATGACACTGTTCGGATTCTCTGTGCCGACCATTTTGCTAATCGCGATCGCGGCGACTGCTGTTCTCGTGTATCTTCCATTTGCTCTCGTGGGGGTTGCCCGCGTGCAGGTTGGCTACAATCGAGATATGAGGTCGTCTCCTCGGGCAACGCTCGATAAACTCCCCGAATACGGCAAACGTGCAACCTGGGCACACCAAAATTCCTTAGAAGCGTTTTCGCTGTTTAGTGTTGCGGCATTAATGGCGTATGTGACACAGCAGGATTCCGCAACGGTCGCTTGGGCTGCGATCGCGTTTGTGCCGATTCGCTTCCTCTACTCGGTGTTTTATATTCTGGATGTTCCGCTGCTGCGATCGCTGATGTTTGCCCTTGGTTCAACCTGCATCATTACCTTGATCGGATCGAGCATCACTAGCACTATGAGGTAGGAGACAACTGTTCTTTAAATAACCCCTATTTTTTCTATGGCTTCTACATTTTCGTTTGATATCGTCAGTGAATTTGACCGTCAAGAACTCGTCAACGCCGTCGATCAGACCAAGCGAGACGTGAGCAGTCGCTATGATCTCAAAGACACCAATACTGAGATTGATTTGAACGACGATGCGATCGTCATCAACACCGATAGTGAGTTTACGCTCGATGCAGTCCACAACCTATTGCAGCTAAAAGCCTCAAAGCGCAATTTGTCTTTGAAAATCTTTGACTACGGCAAAGTAGAATCGGCAAGCGGCAGCCGTGTCCGGCAAGAAATTAAGCTCAAAAAAGGCATCAGCCAAGACATCGCGAAGCAAATTACCAAAATCATTCGCGACGAATTTAAAAAAATTCAAGGGTCAATTCAGGGCGATGCCGTTCGGGTATCGGCAAAATCGAAGGATGAATTACAAGCCGTAATGCAACGCATGAAGCAAGAAGATTTCCCGGTTGCACTGCAATTCACAAATTATCGATAGAGTTCAGTGGCAAATTGAATAACGCTGTAGCAAATCTATCCAGCTTGATCAGTGAGATTTAGAGTGTGAGCATCTTGCACACGCTCAGATATTTTTGCAAAGCCCAGAGGCAACAGCCGTTCTCATCACTTGAATAGTGGACTTGGAGAATAGGCGATCCACTGTACAAATCTTCTATATCTGAACATCTGTTCATATGTTACGATGAATTTAACCTCTATAAGAGTCACATCATGGCTACTGCAACTCAAATGAAATGCGCGTGCGAACCTTGTCTTTGCATCGTTACCCCCGACGATAGCGCTACTGAGAAAGATGGCAAATACTATTGCAGCCAAGTCTGCGCCGATGGTCATCCCGATGGACACGGTGACTGTGGACACAAAGGTTGTAATTGCTAACAAAAAGCGAGGCTCAAGGATGGAAGATCCTTGAGCCTCTATTCAAGTTATGCACCCTCATCGAATTGCCTTTACTGATGCCTGATTACCAGATCGTCTCCACTAACTGAGACCTTGGTAATTTGGCGAATTCCAAACTGATTTAAGACAGGTTGTACGGCGTTAGCAACCCGCCCTTGCAGCGTTGGATCATTTAGACGAGTGCGAACCTGAGTTTCAACCAGAGATACGATCGTATTTTTATAGCCAAATAGCGGATTACAAATATCGACTCCAAAAATTCGGCAAGCGCCCGTTGCTTGAATGTTGGCATTAAAGTCAACCCGGGTCACTGTATAGGAGAGCCGCCCATTCGCTGCGATCGGGCGCAGAAAGACATCCATCCGAGCATTATTAATTTCCACGTCGGGGACACCGTTATCTCCTAGAGATACAGCGCCTGTATGAAATCCTTTAATCTCTCGTCCAGCACTTTCCATCAATAAACTCAGCTTAAAAGTCGGGCTCTGCCAGCCTACCTGAGGCGTGCTGAGATTCCAGTCTTGGACATAGAACTTAGCATCCCCGGCATCCGGACAGAAGAAACCGCAGTCTAGATCTTTGACCCCTTCCGGAACGTTGAATGGAAACTGATTTCCGCCTAACGCTTGCGGTAAACGGACAAAAGAATCGTTTGGTTTATGCCAACTCTTGCCCTGCTTAGGGCCAAAGTTATTGAGATGAAGTTGCGTTCCTTGAACAGCGTTATTTACGAGGGCAGTAATTAACTGTACTGGAACCCGCACATCTTGACCTGGTGGTTCAGGTTGAGGCGGCACAGGAGGTCTAGGAGGACGTCCTTCACAGATGGGAGGTGGGTTATCGCCAGTACAGTCAGGAATCGCCCTGACTGCGTTCTGAGGAATAAGCGCGATCGCACTGGCTACACAAGTTACTGAAACTGCACTCATCACAGCAGACAGCAAAGCAGGTCGAGTCATGTCAGGAACTCCTTTCTCAGGGTGGAGAAGGGGAGCCGCTTTACTTCAGTTCTTTAGATACAAGTTCTTTAGATACAAAGATAAATTGCGGAATCTTAAGCAACAACCTATCCTGAGTTCGTTACTGTAGCGCTATAAATGAACATCTCAAGGGAGTTACCAGTCCCCCCTTATGAAATTAATCATAAGTCAGTTTCTATGTTCTTGATATTACCCAGTAGGGTACTCTTCACCTGTATTTTTATCTAGAGAAAAGAGGGCACGATATCATGCCCTCTTTTCTCTAGATTTGGATAGATTTAGAGATTTGACATCACAGCTTTTGCCGCTTCGATCGTGCGATCGACCTCTTCATCGGTATGCGCCAATGATGTAAAGCCTGCCTCAAACTGCGACGGAGCAAGGTAGACGCCTTGCTCCAACATGCCACGATGAAACTTGCTGAACTTCACGAGATCTGACTTCTTCGCATCCTCGTAGTTGTGCACCGGACCTTCGGCAAAAAACAGCCCAAACATGCCGCTAATTGAGCCGCCGCTCGCCGCGTGCCCTGTTTCTTTCGCCACATCCAGCAATCCTGCAATCAGGCGGGACGTCACGCGATCGAGGTGTTCATAGCTTCCAGGACGGCGCAGTAGTTCTAGCGTTTTAATCCCGGCAGTCATAGCTAGCGGATTTCCTGACAGCGTACCTGCTTGGTACATCGGACCTGCGGGAGCTACCATCGCCATAATGTCTTTGCGTCCACCATAGGCTCCAACAGGCAAGCCGCCACCGATCACCTTGCCAAGCGTCGTAAGATCAGGCGTAATCCCAAATTTCTCCTGTGCCCCACCGTAAGAAATTCGGAAGCCCGTCATCACTTCGTCAAACACCAGCAGCGCGCCGTGTTCTTGCGTTAGTTCCCGTAATCCTGCCAAAAATCCAGCTTCCGGCACAATAAACCCAGCATTTCCTACCACAGGTTCTAAAATCAGACCTGCAATTTCCCCCGGATTCTCTTCAAACAACTGGCGCACCGCGTCCAAATCGTTATAGGGAGCGGTGAGCGTGCTTGCCGTTGTGGATTTGGGAACGCCTGGAGAATCGGGTAACCCCAACGTTGCCACACCCGAACCTGCTTTCACCAAAAACATGTCTGCGTGTCCGTGGTAGCAGCCCTCAAACTTGATCACCTTTTCCCGCCCAGTAAAGGCGCGCATCAAGCGTAGAACCGCCATACATGCTTCAGTTCCAGAATTGACAAAGCGCACCATTTCGACGCTGGGAACGGCATCAATGACCATTTCAGCCAGCACATTTTCTAAGGCGCAGGGTGCACCAAAACTAGTGCCTTTCTCCGCCGCCTCCTGAATGGCTCGAATCACATCGGGATGAGCGTGCCCACAAATCGCTGGACCCCATGTGCCTACGTAGTCGATGTACTGATTGCCGTCTACATCCCAAGCGTATGCGCCTTTGACGCGATCGAAGACGATGGGCTGTCCGCCGACCGATTTAAATGCCCGCACCGGAGAACTGACTCCCCCCGGCATTAACTGCTGAGCTGCTGCAAAAATTTCTTCTGATTTGGATGTTCTCAAAGTACCCGTAATCAAAGCTCTCTCCTTATAAATTCTGAAGATATTCCGTAGGACAGGCGCATTTCCTGACCTAAGCCGCAATACTGGAAAATTATCTCACTTACTGGAGGCGGCTAGAATGTCGTACCAAAGTAATTGCGAATTGCCCGAAGGTATTCGCGAGCAACTTTCTGAGACTGCACAACACTTCTATAGGGTAGCGTTTAACTCTGCCCTTCAGTGGTATGGGGAAGAGGCAAAAGCCCACCACGTGGCTTGGAGTGCAGTCCGAAGTCAAACAGTGAGCCTCAATAGCGCCATTTCATAAAGCTATCAAGGCTAAGATAAGCTGCCCTAGCGATCGCATTTCTTAAGCTTTTTAACCTTTGTTTTTCCCCATTAATTTCTTAGTTATCAGAATCTGATTCAATCGAAGCAATTTTAATTAAGGGCGCTCTCCGGTAGAGCGCCTTCTGAGGATTTGGGATTCGTCCTGGGAATTTGTCCTGATTTGAATCAGTCCTGAGAGTTGGGAATTTGCTCTGAAAGAGGTAGCATAATTGGGATCTTGCTGGGGAGTGTCAAATGAAACTACAACCGGGTGCAACCCTTCAGAACGGGAAATACCTGCTCAGCCAGGCGCTAGGTGATGAAGGCGTTGGAGCAACTTACCTAGCGACCCAAACTCTGCTTAATCAGGGAGTCGTCATCAAGACACTAGACCCCAGTTTGCAGGTGACTCGCAGTTTTCCTCAGCTCAAGGCTGAATTTATCGAAGAAGTCCGGCTGTTGGCGAGAACTCAGCATCCCAGCATCGTTCGAGTCTTAGACTTCTTTGAAGAAGACCAGCTTCCTTGTCTGGTGATGGAATTTGTGTCAGGTCAAGCGTTAGCGACGCTGGTTTCTGTGCATGGAGCGCTTGCAGAAGCCGAAGCAATTCATTACATTCGGCAAGCTGGCTCTGCGGTGAGTGTTGCACATGGGAATGGACTGATTCACCGAAATATTCAACCGCGATCGCTGATTCGGCGTCAGGGAACAAATCTTGCCATCCTGGTTGGCTTTGGATTCGCTCATGATCTAGCTAGTCCCAGCCTACCCCCCACTCAAATCAATCCATTTACTCCAGATTGGGACGTTGAGAGTCAGACGGCGATCGATCGCTATGGTCTCGCGGTTACTCTGTATTACTTATTATCGGGTCAGGCTCCGACCGCGCAGATGTCGCTCGATCAGCATTCGTGGAGTGACACGACTAAAGAAGCAATTTTGCAAGGGATGAATCCAGCCTTGCGATCGCAATCTGTGGAGGAGTGGCTGCGTTTTCTACCCAATACGACGCTGCCGTTGCTCGGAGTGTCTTCCCCTGCTGCATCTGCGCCCACATCCTCCCCTCGTCCTGTCTCACAGCCCATACCCCTTCCCATGGCGACACCACGAGAAGCGTCTCCTAAAGTTGTAGAACGTGACGTGGTAAAACAGAATGCACCCAGTAATGCACCCAGTGTCGTAAAAGCACCTCAAACTCCTCCCCCACCGCCGCCCCTAAAAATTACCCAACCAGCGGCGACGCTCAACGTTTCACCCAAACCGACCCTTCCACCTGTTGCCAGACCTCTCACTCAAAAACCGATTGCGGCTTACTCTGGAATGAGCCCTCACTTTCCGAAATTTTTGGTGATTACAGGAGCTACTGCCACCGCTTTAGGTTTGGGCTTTGGCTTAGCCCTACGAATTAGTGCTGCTAAAGCGCCTGGAGCCAGCATTTTTCATCCCGCGCAAACCTTTAGCGATCGCGCCTGGAAAGGCACCCTTTCTCCAAGCGTCGATCAAGGCGATATTCCTGTAGAGAAGATGCCGGGGAGCTATGGCAGCAAGCCGCCTACCACCACAGATTGGACAATGCCAGCAAATTCAGCTGAGCAAGGTTCAGTAGACGTTCCAGCAACCCAACTGGCTCCTATCCAGCGCGCACCAGAACTAGAGCGATCGTTGCCTTCATCTCCACAGACCGAACTTGCTCCGCTTGACAGCGCTCCCGTTCCTGTAGAAACACCCCGCTACCGTCCAGTCGAACCCGCTCCAGTCAAGCCTATTCCTAAAGCTGTTTCTCCTGTGGAACCGCCATTGCCAACGGCTCCCGAAGTGCCTGCGGTTGCTCCTGTTTCGCCTGCTACCAATCCTTCTAATTTGGAGTCGCGCGAGAGCGCACCAGAACCCCCCACGAGGAGCGTGACTGGAAACTGAAGAAGACTTTTAGAGGTCGATTAAACTAGACATAAGGGATGAAAGAATGGTTTTGCTTACTTTAGCCTTCATCCCTTTCCTAAGCGGGAACAAGCTATAATTTGGGCAGCGCTGGAATAATTTTTATGAATAATAGTTCTTTACTTCGTGCCTTTTTTGTGGGTCGCGCGATCGCAGAGGTCGTGTATGAGCAGGTTGAGGCTGGCGTCACAGAAGCGCTCAGCGAATTGGGCAAGTTTGACGCCGAGCAGCGAGAAAATCTACGGAATTTTGTCGATGATGTGATGGAGCGAGCTGCTCGCGAAGAAGAAATCGCGATGCAATCTCGCTCTGCAACTGCTACTCCAGGCACAACCGTCGTCGACTTTGCCGGAACCCCGTCGAGTGACTTACAGGCCACAATTGATGACCTAAGAGCTGAGATTGCCGAACTGCGATCGCAGTTACAACTTTACCGCAGTCGCTCAGAACAGCCTTAGCGGGTTCTACCGCAAGGGGCTGGGCAGCCCCTCTATATAGCGTTGATAATCAAACAAAAGTTAGTTGGAAAGTCGAGTGTCTGTTTCTTCTAATGACTCCAGCCCCTCTCAGCACTCAGCAGATCTGCCTGTGAGCGCTGACTCGCAGCTTAAGCATGCCGAAGACAATGGCAAGCACCTCAGAGTAACGCCGCCGTTTGAAACAGTGGAGCAAGATCTGCTGACTGAGCCACAAGTGCCACTATCGGATTACCCCAGCGGATTGCCCACCAAACGCCAAGTGAGGGGTCAAGCTCGTCGTGCGAAGGCTTATCGTTGGAGTCGAGAAAGCTACTCCAAACAGCGTCGGTATATCGATATTTGGTCGTTTGTGCTGAAACTGATGGCGGCTAGATGGCTCTACAACAAGTCTTGGAGCTATCGGGGAGGCATGACTGACGCTAGCAAAGCTGAGCGGCGACGAACCTTAGCTAGTTGGATTCGAGAAACGTTGCTTGATCTTGGACCAACTTTCATTAAGCTTGGACAACTCTTCTCAACTCGTGCTGACTTATTTTCCATTGAGTTTGTTGAAGAACTGTCTAAACTACAAGATCGGGTGCCTGCCTTCAGCTACGAGCAGGCGGCGGCAATCATTGAGCAAGATTTAGGAAAATCTGTTGAGGATCTGTATCGCAGCTTCGACCCGATTCCTTTAGCTGCCGCTAGTCTAGGACAGGTGCACCGAACGCAGTTACATTCTGGTGAAGAAGTCGTTGTCAAGGTTCAACGCCCCGGACTCCGAAAATTATTCGAGATTGACCTCCAGATTCTCAAAGGCATTGCTCGCTATTTTCAGAGTCACCCAGAGTGGGGCAAAGGTCGCGACTGGTCAGGCATTTATGAGGAATGCTGCAAAATTCTTTGGCAAGAAATTGACTACTTGAATGAAGGTCGCAACGCAGATACCTTCCGACGCAACTTCCGAGGGCATGACTGGGTACATGTGCCAAGAGTGTACTGGCGCTATGCTTCGCCGCGAGTCTTGACGCTGGAATACCTACCGGGGATTAAAATTAGTCACTACGAAGCTTTAGAAGCAGCAGGGCTCGATCGCAGCCGCCTTGCGAACCTGGGAGCAGAAGCCTATCTCCATCAATTATTAACTAATGGGTTCTTTCACGCCGATCCCCACCCTGGCAACATTGCCGTCAGTCCCGATGGCAATCTGATTTTCTACGACTTCGGCATGATGGGACAGATTCAACCCGTCACTCGCGAACGCCTATTGGATACCTTTTTTGGCGTTGCTCAGAAAGATGCTGACCGTGTGGTGCGATCGCTAATCGATCTCGGCGCGCTGGCTCCTGCCGAGGATATGGGTCCGGTGCGTCGTTCTGTCCAGTTTATGCTGGACAATTTCATGGACAAGCCTTTTGAAGACCAGTCCATTTCAGCCATTAGCGATGATTTGTATGAAGTTGCCTACGGTCAGCCGTTCCGGTTTCCAGCGACGTTTACCTTCGTCATGAGAGCGTTCTCCACCCTTGAAGGGGTAGGCAAAGGGCTAGATCCAAAATTCAACTTTATGGAGGTTGCAAGACCATTTGCAATGCAGCTTATGACCAATGGAAATTCTTCAGAAGCCGGAAGTAGCATCATCAACGAGTTAGGTCGGCAAGCCGTGCAGGTTGGCAACACGGCGTTTGGATTACCGCGTCGGATCGAAGACACGCTTGATAAGTTAGAGCGGGGGGATATCCGGGTGCGGGTGCGATCGACGGAAACTGACCGGGTGTTGCGCCGCATCAGTGGGGTCAACATGGGCACAAACTACACGCTGTTGACTTGTGCTTTTACGATATCAGCGACCATCTTGCTTGTGAGCCAGCTTGCCTGGGCCGCGACGATTCCCGCCGTTGCTGCCTTGATTAGCGGGGTAGCGCTTATTCGACTGATGCTGAAGCTAGATCGTTACGATCGAATGCCCTAGTTAGGGTATGGCTCAAGTGAAGTTTTCGCCCACTTGGGTACGAATCGAGTTGAATAGTATTTAGGAAGCTCAACCTTTTTCACCCAAGTTTCTTGCTGATCGAATCATGAAACGCCTTTTTACCGGGATGACCGATACCGGGTTAGTCCGCTCTGCCAATCAAGATTCCTACGTTATTGACTCTGATGGGCGCTTTTTTGTGGTGGCAGATGGTATGGGTGGACACGCAGGGGGGCAAGAAGCTAGCCGCATTGCTACAGAAGTCATTCAAACGTTTCTTACCCAGTATTGGAATTCTGAGATTCCGTCTGAACAACTCCTGGAAAAAGCGATTTTAGAGGCAAATCAAGCCATTCTAAACGATCAAACTCAGCATCCAGAGCGCGCTGATATGGGTACGACGCTGGTTGTTCTGATGTTTCGAGATGAGCAACCGCTCTGCGCTCATGTTGGAGATTCTCGGCTATATCGGCTGCGAGACGCGACATTACAGCAACTGACAGAAGACCATACCTGGGTGGCACGGGCGGTGCAGCTAGGAGAACTCACCCCTGAGCAAGCGCGATCGCATCCGTGGCGGCATGTGTTAGCCCAATGTTTGGGGCGAGAAGACCTCCAGCCCGTCGCCATTCAGCCGATTGAGGTGCAGCCCTGCGATCGCATCCTGCTGTGTACAGACGGACTGACTGAAGAACTGTCTGATCAAATCATCGCCACCCAATTAGAGTCGATTCGGGTCTGTGAGAAAGCAGCATTGGCTCTGATTGACGCGGCTAAAGACCGGGGCGGACGCGATAACATCACCGTTATTGTTATTTCGATCGACGCTGGAAGGTGAAAGATGAATCGAAACGAAACGTCTACTTAGCCGGTAAAAGCGTTTTAGCCGGTAGAAGCGTTGCGCTTAGCAAAGCACATTGGCATTGAATAGGAAAACAGTAGGGCAGACATAACGGATAGTGCCTCTATCTGTTACCTCTACTCAACTATCTGTTACCTCTACTCAAAAATTCTCTGGCAAAGTGAGGCATTAAGGTAGATGCAGTAGTTCGCCCTGCCAGTGAAAACAGGATGTACTTTTGTATCATTCTTGACTCTTTAACTCTATCGTAACCCAGCGAAACTGGCAGTTTCAGCTTTTCCTCACTCACAGGGAATATCGCTCATACTCCTCCTCTCTCCTCTAGACAGAAGAGGGAGTCTGTCTTAGTGCAAACTCTGAATAATGAATTGCAGCTTTAAATCACTCCAAGGGGGGTATGGCCATTTTGTCAAATGCTTGTTATCTTTGTTAACAACAAACGATAAATGCCTTCCCACATTCATTGGGTGTTTTTAAGGAATCAACCTCGTTTGCCAGAATCCACTGTTGACAATATCAGCCGTTGATTCTGTAATCTGTCTACTCTCTTACATTGTCGTCTACTCTCTTACATTGGAGTTTGTTATGAGTCAACCTGTAGAGCTAAGCTTGGAACAACAATTCAACATCCGCTCTTTCGAGACCCAAGTGCAGAAGATGAGCCGTGAACAAGCCCAAGATTTCTTGGTCAAGATGTACGAGCAAATGCTGATGCGCGAAACGATGTACCGCCACTTCCTGAAGCATCAGTGGGGCTTAGAACCCGAGATGCCGTAAGGTCAATCCCATCTGTATGGGCGACCTCGATCTCTTGCTTTGTTCTTGCGAGTGAGAAAGAAGCTGGGGTGTGGGGCGTTCAGCACAATGGTTCAATTCAATTAGGCGTAGTGCCATTGACAATGCAAGCTTGCCGTTCTCCGTTTAATATTCAGTTTGATTCAGTAGAAAGAGCCAGTTTACGAGTTCCATCGAACAGTTTCTCTTACTGCCTTAGCAATTGTTGCGCAACGCTTTTACGAGTTCTGACGCATACTTCTGAGATAGAGTGTCCAGAACTGAAAATCTAATAAACTAGCACGTTAGCCTTGCGACCAGACTGACAAATCTTTTATTCCTGACTTGTTGCCTTTAGACTCGTACGACTAAAGAACGAGGCAACAACAATTAAAGCCGCTAAGCCTAGCAGTAGGCGACCAATCACTCCGTAGGCAAGCCCTAAACCAAAGCGACTGGCGATCGGTTGCACCACGATAGGCGAGAAAAACTGTCCCAAGAACATGGCAGAGGTCACGCCGCCTAGTAGCCGTCCTCGAATTTGAACAGGAGCGATCGCATTAATCCAAACATTCATATTTGGCATCAGTAGCCCTAGTCCAAGTCCGGCGATCGATAGACTCAAGACGACGAATACGTAGTTCCCGGACAGAGAAACGGCAATGTAGCCAAGTCCCATCAATAAGTAGACGCAGACCAAGATTCCTTGAAAGCTGAGCGTGCTTTTGACGCTTCTATAGCGGGTAGACATCGTTGCACTGGCTAAGGTACACGCCGCAATTGCAAGTCCGCTTTCCTTACCGCCGCCCTGACCCAGGCTTTGAAGATAGAATGGTAGCTGCACTGGGATCATGTAAAAAGCAACCATCGTAATGAATGTCAACAGAAAAATTATCGCCACCGTTGCAATGGGCAACCGCTCGACGGGTTTATTGCTATTACTAGAAGCCACAGTTTGAGGTGTTCTAGGCTCAGTCAGGGTAAAGATAGCAAGAGGAGCGATCGCAAACGCCACCAGATAAATGAGGAACGGCAATCGCCAACTGGCATCTGCCAAAAACCCTCCCAAGGTTAGAAAGGCAACTCCTCCGTATCCCATAAAAGCTGCCTGAGTCCCCATCACCTGATTGCGTTTGATCCCTTGGTAATAGTCAGCGACCAGTGCTGTTGCCGTAGTCATAATTGCGCCGACCGATAAGCCAAGCAGTGCCCGTCCAATCAACAGACCCTTGAGAGAACTGAGAACTAATCCAGAACCACCCGCTAAGCCGTAGAGGATGACTGCGCCAATCAACAGTGGCTTTCGACCAAAGCGATCGATGATTGCGCCAGCAAACGGTGCGCTAATTGCCGTAAATAATGCAGGCATGGTCAGCAGCAGCTTGACCCAAAATTCAGCGTCTGATTCGGTGCGAAAGAAATCTTGAATTTTAGGCAAGGCAGGAGAAATGGTTGCACCCGCCATGACCGTCATGCTGCTGAGTAATAGAAGCGTGACCAGTTTGAGCAAGAGGGTTTCCTCCTAAAGGGAGCGACTTTCTCGTAATCCTAAAGCAACTTGGACTAAATAAGCGAGGGCGATCAGTCCGACAAACAGGACTGGAGAAAAGTTTTGTCCTACGATCGCCACCCCTAACACTGCTAACGCTGATCCCAGTCGGTACTTTGCTAATCTGATCTTTCTCTCACCGGAAGCACAGGTGAGGTAGTGAATCAGCGCTAACGCTCCTAAACTCAACATCGCGCCCACGGCTAAAAGCCAGCGATCGTTCTCTGGAATTGCTGTAGTCGCATACTTAATCGCATGTCCTATCCCAATGCCGGTAGCGCTAAGTCCAATCACAAATGGCAGGTGCCCGTATAGCCAAACTAAACCCGGCAGTGGGTGACCGGCCCTCATTGCTTGAAGGGGAGAGCCATCAACACTATCAAAATAGAGCCACCAAGCGCTAAATGCCGTACTTAGTCCTAGAAGTGAAATAGCAACTGTAGGAGCAGTCCACACTTGCCCAGAGATGCCCCGCACCACGGATAAGACCGATTCGCCCAATACAATAATCACGAACAGCCCCATCCGTTCTGGAATGTGGGATAGGCTAGGCGGAACTTGTCGAATTAACCGTCCTGCCGTCAAGGGCGTCACAAAGTCGATGAACAATCCGACGATCCATAGCAAAAATCGCCACGGCGTGGGGACAGCAATCGACAGGAGCCAGCAAAGCATTCCTAAACTAAATCCAGTCGCATACCAGCGGGTCAACGGTCGAGCTATGGGGATGTGATGACCAGCATTTAAATATTGAATAATTAAAACGCTCCGAAATGCGGCATAGGATAGCGCAAATGCGATCGCGGTTTTGCCCAATCCGTAGTGCACATTGACCGCTAATGACGCCACGATCGCCATTTGCGTGAACGTCAGCAGGCGTTGACCCAGATCATCGGTATCAAACCGAGTGGCGTAGAACGTTGCACCTACCCAGCACCACCAGACAGGCGCGAACAGAACCACGAAGCCAATGAAGCCGTTGACCGAAACATCTTCACTAAGGGTGTGACCCAGTTCTGCGATCGCCACCACAAAGATTAGATCGAAAAATAATTCCAGCCAGGTAGCACGACGTTCTTCTTCAAGGTCTTGACCGACTCGTAACCGAGGAGGCTCCCACAAATTTTTAGACATAGGACAGTCCCTTGAGGATTAACTGCTGTTACCGTTCTGCCGTCTCTCTATTTATTTAGATCAATTAATTGGATCAATGCTAATCAGATCACATTAGATGTGGTTCCTTGGAGTTAGATGTTGAAGTAGCGCTCTATGCTGATCGAGCTAAAGCTGTGGAACCCGCTTGTGCCATTCTGTGGCCTGCTCATAGGCATAGGCAACCTGAAACACTTGGTCTTCGCGCAACACATTACCAACAATTTGTAAGCCGATCGGCAGCCCCTGCGAGTCGAATCCACAGGGAACACTCATTCCGGGTAGGCCGGCTAGATTCACCGGAATCGTCATCAAATCGATGAGATACATGCTGAGCGGATCGGCAGATTTATCCCCAATTTTAAAGGCAGTCGTGGGCGCAGTCGGAGACACCAACACATCTACACTTTCAAATGCGTTCTCAAAATCTTGCTTGATCAACGTTCGGACTTTCTGAGCTTTAATATAGTACGCGTCGTAATATCCGGCTGAAAGCGCATACGTTCCAATCATGATGCGGCGCTTGACTTCTGCACCAAAACCTTCTGCACGGGTGCGAGTATACATGTCCATCAAATCTTCAGCATTTTCGATGCGCTTGCCGTATCTCACCCCGTCATATCGCGCCAAATTTGCTGAGGCTTCAGACGGCGCGATGATGTAGTAGGCGGCGATTCCGTAGCGGAAACGAGGACAGGAGATTTCTCGAACTTCTGCACCAAGCGCCTTTAACTGCTCGATCGCGGCTCTCACAGCTTTCTCCACGTCCGGATCAAGCCCTTCGCCAAAGGTTTCTGTAATAATGCCGACTTTCTTTCCTTTCAAGTCGGGGATGAGAAACTGGGTGTAGTCTGGGATTTCGACTTTTAAACTGGTGGAATCTTTGGGATCATAGCCCGCGATCGCACTCAACAAAATTGCTGCATCTTCAACCGATCGCCCAAACGGCCCGATCTGATCAAGCGAGGACGCAAACGCGACTAGGCCATAGCGCGAAACCAAGCCATAGGTCGGCTTCATGCCCACAATGCCACAAAACGACGCCGGCTGCCGAATCGAGCCGCCTGTATCCGAGCCGAGCGACACGACGCATTCTCCGCCTGCTACCGCCGCCGCCGATCCGCCGGATGATCCGCCTGGAACTCGTGCTGTATCCCACGGATTAGCCGTTTTTGCAAAGGCAGAGGTTTCTGTCGAACCGCCCATCGCAAACTCATCAAGATTGGTTTTACCCACCATTACTGCCCCTGCATCCCGGAGCTTCTGCGTCACCGTAGATTCATAGGGCGGAACGAAGTTTTGCAAAATTTTAGAGGCGCACGTGGTCGGGATGCCTTGCGTGCAGAGGTTGTCTTTGATGCCAATCGGAATCCCGGCTAGCAGCCCAATTTCTTCTCCGGCGGCGAGTTTAGCGTCTACTTGGTTGGCTTGCTCTAAGGCGCGATCGCGAGTGATGTGCAAAAAGCTGTGCAACTTTGGCTCCAAGGCGTCAATCTGATTTAGCGACTCTTGAGCGATTTCCACAGCCGATCGTTCTTTGCGAAGAAGTTGTTGATGCAACTCGCGAATGGATGCCATACACTGCCCTCTTTCTGTTTAGCGCGTTCTTCAAAGTAACAGTATACGGGTTGGAGTATAGGGTATGGAGTTATTTTTCTTGCGGCTCAACTTGTTCCAGCGCACTCCCTTTCCTGATTTGAGCTATATTTCAAATGCACCACGCGCAACCAAGGCTGGGACGATGAAGAGAATCAAACAGTGGGCAGCACTAGTGTTGATTGGTTTGGCATTGTTTAGCTGGCCGGATTCGGTCAGAGCCGATAACATGACCACTCCTCAACTAGAGGAACAAGTGCTGCAAATTATTCGGGCGCATCCGGAAGTCATTTTAGAATCCGTGCAATCCTATCAAAAACAGCAACAGGATGAACAACGCAAAATACAACAGTCTTTTATACAAAACTTACAACGCAATCCAAAAGCGGTAATTGGAAAATCTCCAACCAAAGGAGCAAAGCAAGGGAAAGCCGTTTTGGTTGAGTTTTCCGATTTTCAGTGCCCCTACTGTGCCTCCGCTTCCAAAACGCTAAGAGAATTTATGGCGAAACATAGCAGTGAAGTGACATTAACCTATAAAAATTTCCCCTTGACGGGTATTCATGATCAGGCGTTGCCTGCCGCTAAGGCAGCCTGGGCAGCTGGGGAGCAAGGAAAGTTTTGGGAGTTTCACGATGCGCTGTTTGATGGTCAGAAGAGAATGGGTGAAGCATTCTACCTGGAGACTGCTAAGAGGTTAGGCTTGGATGTCGATCGGTTTAATCGCGATCGCACAAGTCAAGCCGCTGCTGCCGCGATCGCAACCGATGTTGATCTGGCCGAAAAACTGGGGATCGAAGGCACACCGTTCTTTGTCATGAATGGGCGAACATTCTCTGGGGCAGTCGAGCTATCCGATCTCGAAGCCACGCTTATTTCAACTAAATAAGAGTTTCAACCAAATAAGCTTCACTGACCTAAGACGATGATCATGAAACGACTGACTGCTTTACTGTCTGTTCTACCCGCTTTAGTTCTGTTGCCTGCTCAAGCTCAACCGTCGAAACTTGCTCAAGCCCAACCATCGAAACCTGCTCAAAGCCGGATTTATACGCCCATTCCTCTCACATCGGGGCAGGAGATCAGCGATCGCTTGTCAGAATCTGATATTCCTACAGGCCAAGGAAATTTTGCGCGGGATTACGCAATTCAACTACAAACCGGCGATCAAATTTCGGTGGATTTGGTCTCCAACACCTTTGATACGATCGTGACGTTGATGACCAATCGAGGCTCAACGGTGGCTGAAAATGATGATGGTTTAGATGGCACAACCAATTCACTGTTGTTTACCCGCATCGCGAAAACTGGAGATTACATTATTCGAGTCAAGGCGTTCGGAGAAACGACAGGCGGACCTTTCAAACTGAAACTTACGAAGCTAAGACCAGCCAATTAGAGGGGCGTCTCTCATCGGTTCGTGTACCTCACAAATTCACTCTTAATTAACTAGATTCAGACATTAGAGCATTTCCAGTTTGCGTTGGAACGTGCCTCTGGTGTCTTTATTTAATGGTTTCTTCGGGGATCTGCGGCTCGATGCTTTCCTTAAAGGATGCGCTCGACAGGAACCGCTTAGGGTTTGGTAGAGGGTTTCCTCCAAGACCGCACCATTGGAAGAGAGGGCGCGATCGCAAGGTGGAGTTCGATTAGTTCAGTTTGATCAGTTTATAGCTCAAGTTAATCAAGAACAAACATGAGTCAATATAGCCGACCTAAACAGGTTCTGTGCTTAAGCAATTGGATAGTGATATTCAAGTCAAGCTCGTGAAATGATCGGAAATCTTCTCAAAGCGATTAGCTACAAAGATAGGGCGCGATTCGTTATTGCAAAGCTCTTAGTGATTGTTACCGAGTTGCGCTTTGCAACAATCGCACCCTATTTTGCTGAAATGCCTCAATGACCTGAATGACGCATTATTTCGGCGGTCCGGCGGTAACAACTACGATTTTGTCGGGATGCAGCAGGTCTTGAGCCGCTTGATTGACTTGCGCTTGAGTCACCCCTTCAATTTGTTTCGGATATCGGCGCAACTCTGACACATTCAAACCATAGACTTCATTGAGCAGAATTGCGCTTGCCAAACTATCCGGATTTGCTAGGTCAACCGGATAGCCACTGGTGAGCGATCGCTGGGCAGTCGTCAATTCTGCGTTGCTAATGCCCTGGTTGCGGAATTCGCCTAGCAACTTCAGCGTACTTGCGATCGCTTTGTCAGCATCTTCCGGCGCAGTTTGCATCGACACTAAGAATGGGCCCTGCCGATTCCCCGCTTGGAAGTAGCTGTAGATACCGTAGGTCAAACCTTGGCGATCGCGCACCTCTCCTCCCAAGCGGCTCGACAGCGTATCGCCTCCCAAAATTTGGTTCATCACAGAGGCATTATAGAAACGCGGATCTTGACGATTGATTCCCACGTTTCCAATCAGCGTCACCGATTGAGTTTTACCCGGAATGCCTTGATAGCGACGCACGACCTGAGTCGGTTGGGCAACGCTTGGGAATACCAGAGTAGGGGCTTTACCTTCTACTTTCCAGCCTCCTAGTTCTTGTTGCAATAGCGTCCTTACCTGCGCTGGGTCAAAATCGCCAACCAAGGAAATAATGGTCCTATCAGGACGATAGTGCGATTTGTAAAAGTTCACGACATCCTGACGCGCAATCGCCTTCAAGCTTGCCTCGGTTGGGAAGCTGTGGAAGGGATGATTTTCAGGATAAACCGTTTGCTGAAAGACTTGTCTCGCCACGTATTGTGGGTTGTCCAACTGCACTTTTAAGGCGGTCAGTGCCCGTTGACGGCTCAGTTCCAGTTCTTTGTCTGGAAACGATGCATTTTGCGACACATCTGCCATTGTCTGAATCAAAGTTGGCAGGTTTTCAACTAATGCACTTCCATTCATCAACACGCCTTCACGGTTAGCGCTGATGCTAAAGTTGATCCCGCGATCCTCTAGCGTTTTTGCTAGTGTTAGCGCATCTTTGGTCGTTGTGCCATTGGTTAAATTGTCAGCGGTGAGTTTAGCAAGACCCGCTTTAGCGATCGTATCAAACTCCTGCCCTGCAAATACGTGGGCACTCAAAGATACGGTCGGGGTACTCGAATCTCTGAGCAGCAGCACCCGTAAGCCGTTCGGAAGCACAACTTTCTCAGGCAGAGCTTGAGCAGGTTGGTTGGTCTGTTGGGTCGTCGCGGGGAGATACTTTGCAACTTGAGAGGGATCAACGGGCGGACCAGCGTTAAACTGCTCCGTCGTTTGTCCAGAATTCACCGCGCCGCCTGCTTTTTTGTCGAGCGTACTCGGCTCAAAATAGCCTAACGTTAGCTTCTGAGGTGCAAAATAGGTTTTTGCGACGCGCTCAATATCGGCAACTGTAACCTGGTCGATCGCCGCTAAGAGGCGATCGGTACGACGGTAATCTCCTGTCGTCGTCTGGTCATCGCCTAGCTGAAAGGCTTGGCTAGTGACATCCCGGTTGCGCAGCAGAATGTACGATCGCAACTGAGTTTTCGCACGTTTCAATTCTTCTGGTGTGACTCCCTTGCTACGAATATCGGCGAACACCGCTTCAACCGTCTGACTGAGCTTAGCCAACTCTTGCCCTGGTGTAGCGGTAGCAGAGAGTTGATACCATCCGCCGGAGATCATGTTGGCAGCGTAACCGCTATAGTCGCTGGCAAGTCCGCCTTCGACTAACGTTTGATAGAAACGAGAGCTGCGTCCTTGCGTCAAAATCGAATCGAGAACGTTCAGCGCGGGTACGTCAGGGTGCTTGGCATCGGGTAAGGGGTAAACCGCTTGCATTAAAAAGGCGCTCCCTGGCTCACGCAGCACGATTGGCGATGCAGACTTCTGGGTCGCGTTTAAGTTCGCTCCGTCTGTCTTAAATGCGCTCTGGGGAGTTGGCGCTTCGGCAGCTTTACCGCGATTCGGCACTTTGCCAAACAGTTCTTGAACTGCCTTTAAAGTCGGCTCAGTTTGAAAGTCACCCACGATCAGCAGGGTTGCATTGTTGGGGCTGTAATAATTTTGGTAGTAAGACCGGATTTGCTCGATCGTAAATTTCTCAACATCGGCTTTCGTGCCGCCAACGGGCAAACCGTAGGGAGACGTTGGCATTGCGGCTTTCATCACTGCGCGGCTGAGGCGATAACTTGGGCTATTTTCATAGCCTTGCAACTCAGAAATCACGACACGATTTTCGCTTTTCAGCGCATCTGCGGTCATCAGTGCACCCTGCATTCGATCGGCTTCAAGAGCAAGGAGCGATCGCAGCTTATCGCGCTCCACAGTGCCAAAGTAGGCAGTTTGGTCATAGCTGGTGAACGCGTTGGATTGGCTGCCTAGCGCATTAAACAATCGACCAAACTGAATCGGGCGATCTTTCGTGCCCTTAAACATGAGATGTTCAAGTTGGTGGGCAATGCCATTCACCCCCGGCGCTTCGTTGCGCGACCCAACCCGATACCAAACTTGCACCGTGACAACTGGTGCAGTAGGCACTTCTTTGGTCAGAACAGTCAACCCATTTTGAAGTACGGTTTTGCGGACTGTTGCTGTAGTTGATTCCGTTACGGGAGCTTCAACGGCATTGGCTGCTTGCAATAAGGAAACGTTTCCTGCTAGTAGAACCCCACTGAAACAGAGGGCAAATAGTAAACCAGAGAGACGATATCGTCGTAGAAAAGTCAGAAAAGACATAAGACGATGAAACACCTTTCAAAAGAGGATTGGAATCTTCGATCTGAAGATCCCCGCATAGAGTGCAAATTCCACTGTAGCGCCTACTCAGAGGCTTTAACAGCCGTTCTGCAATTTAACTTTATCCGAAGTTATATGGAAGAGTAGCGATCGCGGATTAAGGAGAATGTTCAATTTGGCAATAGGGACGGCTATAGCTAAGCGGCGATTCTAAAGCATGTCTTTCGAGCAGTTCTGGATCGCTCATCACGCGATGCGTATTGCCATCGTAAACAATTTCTCCTTCGCTAAGAACAATGGTGCGATCGCACAACTCCAACGCTAGATCTAAATCATGAGTGGCAATCAGTTGGGTCAGAGGCAATGAATCTAATAACTCAATTAATCGCCTCCGCGATCGCGGATCGAGTTGAGCAGAGGGTTCATCTAACACCAGCACCTGGGGCTGCATCGCCAGAACCCCGGCGATCGCTACTCGTTTTTTCTCACCTCCAGATAGCCCTGTGGCGTTTCGAGACCCAAAAAGTTCTGGATCAAGCTCTACCGATCGCAAGGCGTGAGCGGCTCGATGTTCTAGTTCTTCACCCCGAATGCCTTGGTTGAGCAACCCGAAGGTCACATCTTCCCAAACCGTTGGCATAAAAATTTGATCGTCGGGATTTTGAAACACTAACCCGACAAAATTGCGAATCTGCTTCAAATTTTGAGGCTCAACCGTCAACTCTCCGACGACCACTTCTCCCACTTGAGGCGAAATTAAACCATTAAAATGCATCAATAGCGTTGATTTCCCTGAGCCGTTTGCGCCCACCAATGCTACTCGCTCAGTTGCTCGAATGGATAAACTAATCGAGTTTAAAGCTTGTGTGCCATCTGTGTAGCGATAGCTGAGGTTATAAATCGTGATCGGATTATGATGCATGAATTACAGATAAATAGCTTGACCAATCAACAAAATAACAATAGTGAGCGTGAGAAGGGCAACATCGAGGCGCGAGGGTTGAGGCATTTTTGCAACGGGAGGCAGCCCTGAATAACCCCGCGCTAACATCGCCTGATGAACGCGATCGCCTCGCTCATACGTTCTTATAAATAAAGATCCAATCATATTTCCAATCACAGTACGCTGCCGCCTCGGATCGCTCATGAGATTACGCGATCGCGCCGCTCTTTGCATAGAATTAAACTCATCCACTAAAACATTAATGTAGCGGTACATAGACGAAAAAATAGCGACTAATAATGGTGGAGTCCTCAGTTCAGCCAACGCATGAAGCAATGCTGTAATCGATGTAGTGAGAATTAGAACGTTTACGGTTAACAGCGATAAAAAGGCTTTTAGGGTAACGCTACCCAAAACCGTAACGCCCTCAGTGGTGATCTGGATCCACCCCCACTGAAACAATACGTCTCCGCCCTGACGAAATAACGTGCCGATTAGCACAACACCCACAAATACTAGTTCGACGGCGACCCGTTTCAACAGAGGCAGCAACGGGACTCGGCTGATCAAAATGAGCAGTGCGATCGAGATCGCATACACTGCCCATGTCCACCACCGCCCATTTGGGGTGAGGGCCGTTGCGAACACAATGAGCAGCGTGCATAAAAGCCGCGATCGCGCCGTTAACCGTGTCCAAATCGTGTTCGTCTGACTTTCGGTTGCGAGGAGGACAGCTCCAAGATGTAAAAGCATTAAGGAATAATCGGTAAGTAAATAGGGCTGGATCGAAGGCAAGTTTTAGAATGGAATTTGTAAGAGCAATCTGTTGGAGTTGCCTAGACAAATTTTTTGGAGTTATTTACGCACTTGTTATGCAAACACGAAGCAGCAGGCACAAGCCTGTGCCAAGACTCCTCTCTGTGATTAACATCTCTGTGATTAGCACCGTTAAAAAAAGCTGATAGAGAACCTTAACGTCCATCAGCTTATCTATTACCTGTCTTGCACATCACTCCCTTCAGACTTGTTCCGAATCAATGCCTTTCCCGCTACCCAAGCTAAACCAAAGGTTGCCAAAGTTCCAACCAATCCCGCGATTGGAGTTGCCACCTGCTCTGGTACACCTCGTAGCGCATACTCATCGAATACCTGATAGAACGGCAGCTTGTGTGCGACGGGTTCTTCCGATGCTTTATTCTCAAAGCCTTGATCTTGCGATACGCGATCGAGACCATCGGGATCTTGGCTCGCAAACGGTGACAGAAATACTGCAATTAGTAGTGCAATTCCCAATCCACTCAGCAGAAACGCACGATTTCTAGTTCTAGAAGCATTACTCATAAGTTAAAGCTTTCCTTTTTTAACGACGGATAAGGCTGTTTTAATGCCGCAAGTCTAACGCGATGAATAAGAACGAGAGGTGTCTGCTACCGCATGGCGAGGCGGATGATACATCAAGTCTGGGCGAGTGCGCCAAATGTAGCTCACGGCTACTACTGTAATCACCGCTTCTCCAATCGCAATCATGAAATGCCAGAACGCCATTGCAGAAATGGCGACATTGAGCGGAACGGTTCCAGAGAAAGCAAGCTGAAAGGCACAAACAATTGACGAAACAAATACACTCGTCCACGCGGCGATCGCTGCCCCAATCAAAACACTCCGCAGCGAATCTCGTCCTAGAGCATACCGAATCGATCTGTAGAGGTAATAGCCGCCAAATGTACCAATCAGCCCCATATTTACAATGTTGGCTCCCAATACCGTCAAGCCACCATCTTGAAACAAAACGCTCTGCACAATAAACACGACTGCCATCACTAGCGATCCTGCCCACGGCCCCAATAAAACCCCTGCCAGCGTACCACCCAGCAAGTGACCCGACGTACCCCCCGGAATCGGGAAGTTAATCATTTGGGCTGCAAAAATAAAGGCAGCACATACACCCATCAGGGGAACGGCTCGTTCTTGATAAGTCGCTTGGACACGCTGAAGACAGATTGCAATCAGTGCGATCGCCAGTATCCAGGTTACTAGAATGATGGGCAAACTCAGAAAGCCATCGGGAATGTGCAGAGCTAACTGAGGTTGGAATAGGGAAACAGTTACGGACATTTAATGAGTTCCTTTGGCTGCGGCTTTATGTAGATGAAGTGTGTTTGTCATAAAGCTCAGTAAAGCTACCTAGGTAGTTGAATTCAATCCCCATGGGGGGCATGGGAGCGGGAATTTAAGTGTGACTTAACGATTGTTGCAAAAGTTTTTACAGTGAACCTAGACGAAATGCCCCTTCATAAGCTAAAGTGAGCAATTGTGAGTTTTGAAGCCTTATTATGAAAGCGCAAGAAATTATTCGCTCAATTGAAGCGGAGCAAATGAAGTCAGATTTGCCGAACATCCAGATCGGCGATACCGTCAAAGTTGGTGTGATCATCCAAGAAGGCGAGAAAGAACGCACTCAGCCTTATGAAGGCGTCGTAATCGCGATGGCAAGCACAGGCATTTCTAAGACTGTTACGGTTCGCAAGACCTTTCAAGGCGTTGGCGTGGAGCGAGTCTTCTTGCTACATTCTCCCCGAATTGAGAGCGTCAAAATCTTGCGTCGCTCCAGAGTGCGTCGGGCAAAGCTCTACTACTTGCGCGATCGCGTCGGAAAAGCAACTCGCTTGAAGCAGCGCTTCGATCGTGCCCTCACCTAAGAAAGAGGGATGAAGGACGCCGCGAGGCAACCCTAACGCGATGAGGGGTGGAAAACTATCAAAACTCACAAGACCCATCCCAATACCTGTTAAACTATATAGAGGATAGCAATCAGAGTTCATTCAGCTTGTGCGCTCTTAGTTCAGTTGGTAGAACGCAGGTCTCCAAAACCTGATGTCGGGGGTTCAAGTCCTCCAGGGCGCGCTGAATACTCTGATTTGTTTTAACCGTTGTATTTTTACGGTATACCACTCATCGGTTGATTCATACCTCAAGGACACACTCCACCCCTTGTACGAGATTGTGTCCTCTTTTAGCTGAGAGCGGTAGATCAGCCTAGAATAGAGATCTCTGATTTCTGTGGATATCTTCCATACAGTCGGAAATTTCTACCAGGCAGATGGCTCAATACCTGAGTATCTGTCGTTACTTGCAATGATGGAGCGCTGAACGCTGTGGCAAAGAAAGAAGAAGCGGCTATCCAAGAGCAAAAAGCTGGATTTAATCCTAGTTCGTTTATTAACGAAACAAAAGAAGAACTCAACAAAGTGGTTTGGCCCAGCCGTCAACAACTCATTAGCGAATCGGTCGCCGTGATTTTGATGGTGACGCTCTCGGCAACGCTGATCTACTTAGTTGACCAGTTGTTCCAATGGGGACAAGTGAAGGTGTTCGGATGACGTTTACCTCAGACGAGACTCAATTTGACGATCGCTCCCCTGAGGGCAACCCAGAAGAGACGGCTGAGCTCGGCAAAGCACGCTGGTATGCTGTCCAGGTTGCTTCAGGCTGCGAGAAGCGCGTCAAAGCCAACCTAGAGCAACGAATCGACACCCTCGACGTTGCCAACCGAATTTTGGAAGTTCAGATTCCTGAAACTCCCATTCTCAAGCATCAGAAAGACGGACGCTCGAAGGAAGGCGCTGAGAAAGTGTTTCCTGGCTATGTTTTAATTCGGATGCTGATGGACGATGAGAGTTGGCAGGTGGTCAAAAACACTCCCAACGTGATCAATTTCGTGGGCGCAGAGCAGAAGCGTCGCTACGGACGCGGGCGCGGTCACGTCAAACCAATGCCCTTGGGACATGCAGAAGTGGAACGCATCTTCAAGCATTCTCAAGAGCAGGAGCCAGTCAGAAAAATTGATCTGGCGGCGGGCGAGAAGATTACAGTGCTTTCAGGTCCGTTTAAGGAATTTGAAGGCGAAGTGATCGAAGTTAGCCCAGAGCGCAGTAAACTCAAGGCGCTGCTTTCGATCTTCGGGCGCGATACGCCTGTGGAATTGGAAGTGAACCAAGTTGAGAAGATCTAATCGATAGAGAGTAACCGATGGCTAAGAAAGTCACCGCCGTGATTAAGCTGGCAATTAATGCTGGCAAAGCAAACCCCGCGCCGCCGATCGGTCCTGCCCTCGGTCAGCACGGGGTCAACATCATGATGTTCTGCAAGGAATATAACGCTAGAACTGCAGATCAAGCAGGGATGGTGGTTCCGGTAGAAATCTCGGTGTATGAAGACCGCAGTTTTACCTTCATTCTGAAAACGCCGCCAGCGTCTAAGCTGATTGCTCAAGCCGCAGGCATTTCAACGGGTTCTGGCGAACCAAACAAGAAGAAAGTGGGCAGTATCAGCCGCGCTCAGCTTGAAGACATCGCTAAAACCAAGTTGCCTGATCTCAATGCTAATGACATTGAGGCGGCGATGAAGATCATTGAAGGAACGGCTCGCAACATGGGTGTCACCGTTAAATAGTTCCGTTAAGTCATCGTTCAGTAATCTAGTGTTCGGGGGAGAGGATTTCCTCGCAATTACCCCAGGAGTAACCTATGGCAAAAGTATCAAAGCGATTGAGAGAATTGCTGGCAAAGGTAGAGGATCGTCCTTATGAACCTTTGGAAGCGTTGAATTTACTGAAAGAAACTGCAACTGCGAAGTTTCCTGAGTCCGCCGAAGCGCACATTCGGTTGGGCATTGATCCAAAATACACCGATCAGCAGCTTAGAACCACGGTGGCACTTCCGAAAGGGACAGGTCAAGACGTCCGGGTTGCCGTCATTGCTCGTGGTGAGAAAGTTGCGGAAGCGACTGGTGCAGGGGCTAATATTGCCGGTTCTGAAGAATTGATCGAACAGATCGGCAAAGGCATGATGGATTTTGATTTGCTGATTGCGACGCCGGACATGATGCCGCAAGTGGCAAAGTTAGGTCGGGTTTTGGGTCCTCGTGGTTTGATGCCGTCTCCGAAAGGCGGTACAGTCACGTTTGATTTACCGCAAGCGATCGCTGAGTTCAAAGCGGGTAAACTCGAATTTCGGGCAGACCGGACTGGCATCGTTCACGTCATGTTTGGTAAAGCTGGGTTCGCTGCCAATGATCTATTGGTCAACCTGAAGGCGCTTCAGGAAACCATCGATCGCAACCGCCCCTCTGGCGCAAAAGGTCGCTACTGGCGTACGATGTATGTATCTTCTACCATGGGTCCGTCGATCCAGGTTGACATCAATACCCTGCGCGATCTTAAAATCGAAGCAGCCTAATTCGTTTCAGAGGCACGATATCGAAGAATTTTGCTCTAACTGAATATTCCAAACCAAAGACAGCGGGCGCTTTAAGCTTAATGTCCTGCCGAGGTTTGATTTCTGGTCTGCCCTGATTGCAGGGGCACATCGAAATTAAGCGACCTCGGTTTACCAAAATCGAGGTTTTTGTTTGGAATGGAAGAGTAATTCAAGTTTGTCTCACAGATCCCAATGTAAGGAGGTGAAATCGAATGGGAAAAACGTTGCAAGACAAGAAAAATGCGGTTGCGGAAATTCAAGAATCGCTTAGCACGGCTCAGTTAATGTTTATCGTTAACTACAGCGGTCTAACAGTTTCTGAAATTTCTGATCTGCGCAACCGTCTACGCCCGAAAGGTGCGGTTTGTACGGTGTCGAAGAACACGCTGATGAATATTGCGATCGCGAACGATGAGCGATGGCAGCCGATTAGCGAAATTCTCAAAGGCGATTCAGCATTTGTGATTGTTCAAGACGATCTTGGGGGTGCAATCAAGGCATACCAAGACTTCCAGAAAGCCGTCAAAAAGACCGAAATGCGCGGCGGCGTCATGGAAGGCAAGTTGCTGAGAGAAGCGGATCTCAAAGCGATCGCAGATCTTCCGTCTAGAGAGCAGCTTATCGCTCAGATTGCAGGCGCGATCAATGGCGTGGCAACGCAACTGGCAGTCGCAATCAACGAAGTTCCGTCCGGCTTGGCGCGAACAATCCAACAAATTTCCGAGAAGGAAGACGCTGCTTAGAGTGGCGCTACAGTCCAATTTCACTCACTATTTTCTAGGAGTTAACTCATGTCTGCTGTTACCGATGAAATCGTTGAAAAGTTGAAGGGTTTGTCCCTTCTAGAAGCTTCTGAACTCGTAAAGCAAATCGAAGAGACCTTTGGCGTGAGTGCGGCGGCTCCGGCTGGCGGTATGATGATGATGGCTCCGGGCGCGGGTGGCGGTGCTGCGGCTGAAGAAGTCGAAGAGAAGACCGAATTCGATGCGATTCTGGAAGAAGTCCCAGCTGATAAGAAGATTGCAATTCTTAAGGTCGTTCGGACGATCACAGGATTGGGTCTGAAGGAAGCGAAAGACCTCGTGGAAGCCGCTCCTAAAGCCATCAAAGAAGGCGCAGCGAAGGCTGAAGCAGAAGATATTAAGAAGCAAATCGAGGAAGCTGGCGGTAAGGTTTCGGTTAAATAAGCCAAACCACCCTACCTTTTCTGATAATTGTTGGAGTCACGATCTAAATCTACGATCGCGGCTCCTTTTTTGTGCAACTTATATTTCTGATGACAGGAAGGTTTGGTGCAATTACTTGAAAGCGAAAACCTGAAATTAGAGAGAGTCCAAGTCGCCCTAACCTCGTTAACCTGAAAGAGTAAGTTAGGAAAAAGCATATGCAAGGCTCCCAGCAGGGTTCTTCTCAGAAGATGTGGCAAAGCGCTGTCGTCGTTTCGATTCTGACCGCGATCGCTGTCAACGCGATATCTAATTTCTTTCCGATTGGCGGACAAAACATCGGGCAGATTTCTAACACGATTCTTGCTCCAGTTTTAGTTACACCTGCAAATTATGCCTTTGCGATTTGGGGCTTAATTTACATTGGGCTAATCGCGTTTGGTATTTATCAAGCATCACCGGCCCAGCGGAACAATCCGCGTCTAGAAAAAGTTCGCGCTCCGATTGTGGCAGCTTGCGTCTTTCAAATGATTTGGGTGTTTGCGTTTACAGCCAAACAGTTTTGGTTATCTGTTGTGCTGATGTTCGGAATTCTTTTGAGCTTAATTGCAGCATATGCATGGAGCCGTTTTGATCGCGTGGCGCGAGACGAGAAGATTTTTAGTCAAATTCCGATCAGCATTTATCTAGGATGGATTAGCGTTGCGTCGATCGTGAACGTTGCATCAGCGTTATATATTTCCGAGTGGAATGGCTGGGGAATTGATCCCGTGGTGTGGACAGGAATCATGTTGGCGATCGCTGCTGCAATTACCGCAACCATCACCTTTCAATTCCACGATGCCGCCTTTGGCTTTGTGATTGTGTGGGCGCTGATTGCGATCGCAGTGCGGCACATAGGTCAACCGGCCCTATCCATCGTCGCGGTTGGACTCGCGATCGCGCTGACGCTACTCATTCTATTTACACAGTACAAATCTAGAAAGATGAGTTAGTCCAACCTTTTATCCGGCTTTGCCGCCGCCCATCAAGTACAGCAATGCCATCCGTACCGCCACGCCACTAGTGACCTGCTGCGAGATCAAACTAAACTCCGGATCATCCATCAGATCCGAACTGATTTCAACGCCGCGATTGACCGGGCCTGGATGCAGCACTTTCACATCAGGCTGAGATAATTTCAGACGATCGCGAGTAATACCAAACTGCTGATGATACTCCCGCAAACTTGGCAACAGATGAGTTGCCATCCGCTCTTTCTGTAAGCGCAATGTCATGACAAAATCGGCATCCGCGATCGCGGGATCAAGCGACCAATGCAGGGATAATTTTCGAGGTAGCGCATCGTCTGCCACAAAATTCGTAAACCACTTTGGAAGTAAGGTTGGTGGCGCAGCGAGATGCACGTCGGCTCCGCTGGCCGTCAAACTCCATATGTTGGAGCGAGCAACCCGCGAATGCAGAATGTCCCCAACGATCGCAATTTTTTTATTCTGTAAAAGCTCTAACCGAGGATTATTTGGATCGAGCAACGAACAGATGGTAAACAAGTCGAGCAATCCTTGCGATGGATGTTCATGCTGCCCATCGCCTGCGTTGAGAACTCCGACCTTCACCCCCAAGCGATCCATTTCATCTGCGATCGCTTGCGGCACTCCCGCTTCTTTATGGCGAATGACCATCATATCGGTTCCCATCGCCAGGTAAGTTTTTGCCGTGTCGAGAATCGTTTCTCCCTTTGTAAGCGATGACGATCCGGGTGCAAAATTTAGCGTATCCGCCGACAAGCGTTTTGCAGCAAGCTCAAAGCTACTGCGTGTCCGAGTGGATGGCTCAAAAAACAGATTCGCCACAACCTGCCCCTGAAGCGTTGGAACCTTTTTTGTCCGGCGAGATAGCACCTCACGAAAACTACTCGCTGTTTGCAGAACAGTGTCGTATTCCTCGGGCGTAAACTCCGCAAGCGACAAAACGTGGTGACGAGTCCAGATCATGAGATTGTAAGGGCAGTGAATTGATGATTCATTGAGATGATTCAAGCTGAATTACTCATAATGAATTATTCACAGTGTAAAACATGAGTGTAAAACATGCCCTTTGACACACAATCAGATTTGCTTGAAATAAATCATTTGAAATAAATGAATTGAGTAAATCAATCAATTGAGCAACGCTTCAACAAGAACAAACATTAAAAAGAACAAAAATTGAAAGCGCAAGTAGATGATTAAACGGAGGAAATAGCGAATTTCGAGTGAATGCGTTATCGCCAGAACACATTGCTCTGAGAAGTAACGTACGGGAAGACTAACGCAAAGCATCCTCCACATAGCAATGCGGTAATTAGTGCTCCAATGATGACACCTTTCACAAATTCAAACCGTCGCCGGGCCGTCAGCCAAACGATCAGGGGACTGATGTGAAGCGCTTGAGAAAAGCCAATTCCATAAGACAGATAAACCAGTGCATTGTGAAGCGCACGAATTGGTGGAGCAACGCCTCCAGGCTGCCAAGCTTCGGGAGAAAAATACCCTTCCATACCTGACAAGCAGACGCTGTAGAACCCCCAAGCAATTAGATTCAATCCAACGGCAGTGAAAATTCCTCGACTGATCGCAGACATTACACCTGCTCCTGCACAGCGTGATTCGCGTCTCGAAGTTCTGAAGGATCAACAAGATGATGTCCTGCGCTACCTTTGTGATAGAACATGTTGTAAGTATCAAACGGAATGATTCGACCATCGGGATGAGCAATGTGAATGCAAGACCGTTTTACAGAACGAACATCAAAATTAAACGGATCGAGAAATTGCATAATCACAACCCGAAACACATTCTCGTATGTAATCCCTGTTGGAACCGGAATTAGGGGTAGACAACACAATAGTTGCTTCAGCGTCGTCGCGGATGAATCGGGAGAATGATTGGTCGAAAACAACTTGAAGATCTGTTTTTTTAATTCTGCGTTCTGTTCATATAGAACCGAGTTTGGCATCACATCGAGAAACGCAGTAGGATCGAGCAATCCTGTTAGAGGAATGACTTGACCTTTCACTTTAAGCGCATAGGCCATGGCTAGACAGTCAGGATGACACGGCACAGGTAAAAGATCTTTTGGCTGAAAGTGAGGACTCTGATCTAAAATAGCCCGGCGAACTTCGGTCAAAGTATAGCGATCGCGCTTCGGCTCAAAATTCTCTAGCCGTCCTGTCGCCTGAATGGGCTGAAAACTGACCCCACGAACGCATCGTTGCTGTAAGGCAAAGTCAATGGTCTTACCAATTTCGTGATCATTCAGTCCTTTTTTAACCGTTGACACCAGCGTTGTGGAGATATTGAACTCGTTGAGATGTGCGATCGCGCGTGCTCTCACCTGCCGCAAGTCTGCGCCCCGCAATTCTCGCAGCGCTTTTTCTTCAAAACTATCGAACTGCAAATAAATCTCGATTCCCGGCATATATTGGCTCAAGCGATCGCAGAACGCTCGATCTTGAGCAATTCGTAGCCCGTTTGTATTGATCATCAGATGCTTGATCGGCTTGCGTTTTGCGATGTCTAGAATCTCAAAAAATTCTGGATGAATCGTGGGTTCGCCGCCGCTAATCTGAACAATATCAGGTTCAACCTCGTTGGCAACGATGTTATCCAGTAGGCGTTCAACGACCTCTAAACTACGGTGACGCCGGGGTTGATTAGTGCTTGAAACCTCTTCTGCTCCAGAATCGGCATAGCAAATTGGGGTCGTGTTCTAGACATGGGGACGAGGATCAGGGAGAATAGGACGACTTGA
>NZ_JCACCM010000045.1:0-2970 GCF_059501405.1 Myxacorys sp. | reverse complement strand
GAGCGAGAATAACTATATGTCTTCTAGATTAAGCTATTGCCGATTAAGTCTAGTGTATTGGGCAACCAGTGAGCATTACTTTCAAGCCCAGAAATTCATCGATACGCCCTACCTAGAAAAGGTACGGCAAACAAAAACGCCTAAAGATGCAGCAAACATGGGTAGAAATCGCTCCCTACCCCTCCGCTCTGATTGGGAGCAGGTCAAAGATGATGTTATGAGAAAAGCAGTCCTGCAAAAGTTTAGAACCCATGCAGACATTCGAGAAATATTGCTGACAACTGGCGATGAAGTACTAGTGGAGAACACCTCGATCGATTACTACTGGGGCTGTGGCAAAGATGGCAGTGGTAAAAACAAACTGGGGCAAATTTTGATGGAGGTGCGTGAGATTTTACGCAACGAGAATTGATAAATGCAAGTGAGGGGAAGGGAGGAGGAGATGATGAACTTAACTCAATACGATTATTATTTAGTCCTTGATCTAGAGGCGACCTGCTGTAATCGGGAAACGATTAAACGGCGTGAGACGGAGATTATCGAAATCGGAGCCGTAATGGTTGAAGCACAGAGCTTAAACGTAATTGATGAGTTTCAAACGTTTATCAAACCTGTTCGTTATCCTGTCCTCACAAATTTTTGCAAGTCGTTAACCTCGATTACCCAGGAACAAGTTGACCAGGCTCCGAGCTATGTAGAAGCGATCTCCCTGCTAAAACAATGGCTGTCTAATTATCCCAATGCGGTGTTTGGTTCCTGGGGTGATTATGACCGCAATCAGTTCAAACAAGACAGCAAGTTTCATAACCTTCCTTTCCCCATTGCCTATCCTCACATCAACCTTAAACAGTTGTTCAGTGAGGCTCAAGGTTTACCCAAGCGGTATGGCATGGCAGAAGCCTTACAACTGGCAGAAATTACGCTAGAGGGAACTCATCACCGAGGTATTGACGATGCCAGAAATATTGCTAAACTGCTGCCGTTCATTTTAGGCAGGCAACAACTTCAACAACCTTCAACTGCTTAATGACGATGACTGATATCCGTAAGCTACTCAACCAGATTGCCAATGCTGAAGCACAATTGCAATCCACTCAATTCCTTGCTCCTTGCGTGAGGGATGGACAGGTTCGCACGCGGGTAGCAGGAATGGTCTATACCTTCACTCCTCAACCTCAGCAGTTTGAAGGATGGGGTATTTTTCAGCCTGTAGACAAACAAACCGTAATGCTAGTCGAAGGAGCAGATTTGCCCCAGATCGTGGCTTACTTGCAGCAGTTTTCAGCGATTCGGTTGCGGTTGGCGTATCACTTGCAAAATCAAACCTGGCTGGCGTATCCAATCAATGAAGCGGATATGCGACAGCGGTTTAAGGCAGTTAAACCTGTGGTTGTGCATTTGGTGACAGAAGGCATTGCCTTTGAGCAAATCCTTGCTCGCTGGAATGGCAACTCCTGTTGGTTTGAGGAAGTCGATCGCCGCGCTGATCCTGCGATCTCCGAAACCCTGCAATCTGCTCTTAAGCAATTGACTCCCGTTGAAGAATTGCAATTTAAGAGGATGACACCAGAGATGCGATCGCTCTACGAATTAGCGACTCAGCAAATAGAAGGGTTTGCCCAACCTCAACGAGATGAAAAGAGACTGCGTCAAGCTCTTAAGCTGGGCGGGGGTGAACTGCGCCAGTTCCAGGATCGGGGCGATTACTGGACAGTGGATTGGACAACATCAGATGGCGTGCGTCATACCAGTGCGATCGCCAAAGATGATCTAACGGTGGTGAGTTCTGGAATTTGCCTGAGTGGACGCGATCGCGACTTCGACCTGCAATCGTTAGTGGGTGTGATGGAACACCGGGAGTGGTGAGACAATGAGCATCTTTTTTCATGAACAGCTTTACCGAACAGATTCAGTCATGGCAAAGCTCAAAGAATTCCCTGTGACTATCTGTGGTGCAGGAGCATTGGGCGCAAATCTGACTGAGAACTTAGCGCGTGCTGGCTTTGGTAAGCTCAAGGTGATCGATCGCGATCGCATCGAGGAACGCAATCTTTCCACGCAGCCTTACTACCGTTCGGATGTGGGTGCATTTAAAGCCAAGATTTTGGCGAATAATTTGTACCGAGCGATCGGAACCAGGGTAGAAGCTGAAACTAAGGAACTGACTGCGACAAATGCGGCTCAACTCTTCAAAGAGAGTGGATTAATTATTGATGCATTCGACAACAGCACTTCTCGCCAAGCGGTGAAGGATTATGCCGATCGCACTGGGGTTCCTTGCCTTCATGCTGGACTCTCTGCCGATTATGCAGAAGTAATCTGGAATGATGTGTATCGAGTTCCATCCGATGTCAATGATGATGTCTGTGACTATCCACTCGCACGTAACTTGGTGATGCTGACGGTAGCTATAGCGTGTGAAGCGATCGTTGCTTTTGTTGCAACAGGAAAACAACGTCACTTTACGATTACCTTGAAAGATTTGAGTGTTCAATCTCTCAACCTGTAGCATTCGATGGTGACTGGGCTACTCCCCGTAGATCGTCACCATCACTTTGCGTTGTCGGGCTTTGACATCACATTCCAGGTGAAAAATCTGCTGCCACGTTCCAAGAACCAACTTGCCCTGCTCAATGGGTACGGTCAGGGATGGTCCAAGCCAGGTTGCCTGGAGATGGGAGTGTCCGTTGCCATCATGCCAGGTCGCTCATGCCCATAGTCTCGACTGGGTGGAATCAAATTGTTCAGCAGTTGGGGTAAGTCTCGCTGTAACCCTGGCTCAAATTCGATCGCTCCAATTGCACCTGTACTGCCCACATTAAACACATTCACCATCCCCGTCTGAATGCCTGCTTTCTGGATAATTCGGCTGATCTGTTCAGTTAAATCATGCATATCCCCGTGTCCTTTTGTGGGCAAGCTAAGACAATAGATTTAATCGGCAATAGCTTAATCTAGAAGACATATAGT
>NZ_JCACCM010000044.1:0-3037 GCF_059501405.1 Myxacorys sp. | reverse complement strand
GTCAATCGACCCATGTTCACCAAGTTTCAAAGACGGCTAAGCCGGTGGGAGAGCGCATCAACTGGACATTTCGACCACACGTTAAAGGAGCAAGGAGGTAGCAGCATGAAGGTTAGTTCAAATCCATTTACAGGCGAGAGCAATGGCGAGTCGATAGAGCAATCTTTGCCTGACGACTGGAAAATTAAGCGTCTGGTTCGCGAGTACTTCGAGGAGAACGATCGTGGCTATCCCGCCAAAATTGCAAAGCACTGGAATCTAAGGTGGGGCGAGGTGTCAACCGCCCTCAAAGAGCTAGTCGAAGAAGGGTTTTTAGTTTCCCACTGCGGGCACTACCGCAGAGTCGAGCCAAATCTTAATCAACCGGAACGCTAATGGCAACGCAAGTACAGAAAATCTATACCCTGATCAACCCACAGGACGCAGCCAAGATCAGCGATCGCAAGCCCGATACGCTCAAACGACTGAGGCGGCAAGGCGACCTAATTGAGGGCGTTCACTGGGTTAGGGAGAACAATAGGCGGGTTAAGTACCGCAAGGAACTCCTAGAAGATTGGGCAGCCACCCGCCATGACACGCACCGACACCTAGCCGCGATCGAGGAGTTCGAGCGGCATCAGAAAGCTAGAACCTCAATCGATCGCCTTGCTCCCGCATAGCGCTTGTAAATCATGTCGGGGCTATTACCACAAATTTTCGCCACGTCCGCCACGTCCATGCCGTTTTGCAGTGCTAAAGTAATAAACGTATGGCGCGTCTGATACGGGTTGCGATACTTAATTCCCGCTTCAGCTAAAATCGCCTTCCAACCCCGGTTTGTGAAATTGTGCCAGTCGATCCATCGATGCGACCTTGGCGACGGAAACACTAGATCGTCCGCCAGTGTCCGGCTGCACCGCGAGTGCCGGTCTTTGAGCGATTCCCGCAACGCTTCATTACACGGGAAGTCTCTTCGCTCTTGAGTTTTTAACCCTTCAACCACCCGCAAGCCGTTCTCTGTGTCGGATAGAACCTGCGCGAACTGCACAGAGTGAAAGTGCCGATGCACATGTCGCCATTGCAGTGCTAACGCTTCTCCCGGTCTACACCCTGTGGCAAACAGAAACCCAATCAATGGGGAGTAGTGTTTATAGTATTTATTTAAATTAAATAGATTAATAATCAGATCTCTTTCAAAAATACTAAAGGGATCAATCTCTTCTGTTGATTGAGTCGATTTAGAAATCAAAATCTTCTGGGCAAGTCCAGAGAACGAGTTGCGATCGCAGAGCCGGGATTCAACCGCCCACTCAAAACACTCGTTAAGCGCCACCAGAATGCGCTTTGCCGTGCCAATCGGCTTGTTTGCCAGTAGCCAACCACGCACCTCAATCCTAGCAAATGGATCGTCAGTTGGGAAGCGTTCAACCTCCCGGCTCCACGGACGATACTGACTCCGCATCGTGGACGGGCACACCTGAGATCGCTTGTAGACAACAAACTGCCCCCAAATTTCTCTGATCGACGCTGGTTTTACCGTCTCAATCCCCTTGTACTTAGCAAGCGTTGGATCGTAGCGATCGTAGAGAATGTCTGATTCAATTTGGCTTGCCTTCAACTTAGCAATTTGGCGATGCTTCGGCGTATCAGGATATCCGAGGCTTAGCCAGCATCGTTTGCCCTGAAATCTCCAGTACAACCGCAAGCGATCGCGCACCGACTCTACTACCACCGACCCACGCGAAGATTTAGCCATAGTTCAGATCGTTAAACGATCGACAAACTTACCCCGATTCCCCCCAACAATCCCTAAAAATCCCTAAACTTAACATTTGTTACGTTGGTCAATCGACCGCTAGAACCCGTACTCATTAACTGAAAGCCGCATTCTAGGGGGAAGCTGGTGACAAGACTCGAACTTGCGACCGGCTGATTACAAATCAGCTGCTCTACCAACTGAGCTACACCAGCCTATGCGTTAGATATTGTAGCAGACAAAATCAGATTTTTACCCCCTAACTAAGAACTTTCTAGGAAGCAAAATATAGGCCGTTAAAACCTCTCTTCGAGCAGAGCCCCGCTCGCAGGTAGATTCTCCTCCTGATAGAGTGGGGGTCGCTTTAATTTTCTTAATGTAGAAGCAACATAAATTCTAAGAAGTTGAGGCACAGGTATGGTAGCCAATGCTGTAAGGCTCGATGATCGGCTCAGTAGTCTCAGTACAGAAGCGCTCAAAGCTGAAATTCTATCTCTAATCAAAGACCGTGACGCTGAGCCGTTGAAAGAGAAGGTCGCGTTTCACAAAAACGAGTTGGTTCCTTATTTTGAAGAGCTGCAGCGGCGTAATCCATATCCAGCTGTAGAAGATCAGATTCCTGTCGTCTTGGGTGTGTGGACGCCTGTGTGGTCTACCATTCCTTTTCATGATGCGTTACCTGGTCGATTGCACGATTGCTCCTATCAAATCTTTCGTGACAACGGTTACTACGCTAACATTGCGCGCTATGCTCCAGGAAGCCGCTATAGCTTGCTGAAGAAGCTTTCTGCCTTTCTGGTCGCTTACGATTTTATGGTGATGCAGAAGTTTGAGGTGCGCGACGGAGAATGGTTTATTCAGAATGTTGCGATCGAGCAGAAATTTGGTAGACGGATTATTCCGCTCACGATTGAGCGGGCCGCAAACTGGTTTGATACAGTCTTGCAATCTCGATGGGAAGAGTTAACCGAGAAAACGGCGCTACCGAAAGAATTGAAGCTAGAAAATTTGGATAAAAATACAGTCAAGAAATTTGAGAAAACTTACTTAGCCATCCCCAAATTTGAGCATTTGTATGTGGATCACGACTTCCGCCTTGTGAAGACGCAGCGAGAAGCAAAGCAAAGACCATCCTACACGATCGCCGTTCGTCGGAAGTAGCTCTGACGGATTCGGATTTTGCAGACGCAGTTATAGCATCAGGTCGAGTCAACAACTCTGAGCTAGAAACTGCGTCTTTTTGCTATTTAACCCAAGTTGCGAGTTAGAAGCAGGAGCAGGGTAAAACCAATAAAATCTCTC
>NZ_JCACCM010000043.1:0-3045 GCF_059501405.1 Myxacorys sp. | reverse complement strand
ACTTTCGTGATTGTGTCGATGCCGCCTTCAGGCATTGTCCTAACGTACTCGCGTAACGCTATAGTTCACTCATTACTACCCTGTAATTACTCCATAGCTCTATAATTTGCAGACCCCTGCCTCTTTCACTTCCCCTAAGTTTATTGTGAAGGGCAACCAGTCATTTCTTCTTGCCATATGGCAAGACTTCCACAGTGAATGGGTGGCTTATAACAGAGCCTCTGCTTAACATTATGTAGAGACCCAACTCTGTATAGACTCTAAACGTATTCATCAAACTATATAAGCTCTACAAATTGACATTCAATCCTTCACCTGGGTACTACGATTTGACATCTAATTCTTCGAACCTCTTGCGATTTGACAGGTATTCCTTCGTTAAATTGACGTTTAATCCTTCACTTTGGACAAAGAGATCTTCGCTGTGACATTTAATTCTTCGCCACGGACACTTATTTCTTCGCTCTACACTTCACTAAAATTGTTGATTGCTGCTTCCAATTTGACCAACGCTTGGTGATGGTCCTTCTGAGCCACCACCAATTGATCGAGCAGTTTCTCTTGCCCATCTTGCAGCGACCCAACGAGCTTGGTCACAAGGTCAGACTCTTGCTTTTCCTTCTGAGAGAATACTTCAAAGCCCTTCTGAAGCACCAGCATGAGCGCTGCCCCCGCAATGCCCCACCCCGCTTGTCCAGGCATGTCAGGCGCGTGGGTTGAGGGTTGCTGTGATGAAGCCTGAACAAGGATGTGAGCGTGCATGGTGGTAGGTTCAGCGATTTGCCTCAGAGTTCCTTCTCTGGGAATTCTTCAGAAAATCTTTAGGCTATGAAACTAAGCGAATTTCCCCAAGCAATCGCCTATTCGCAAACCGAAAACCTCAAGGCAGAGCAAGCGGTGAGACACTGGCAGTCGCAGGTAGACCGAGCGATCGCAGCTATTGAGCAGGCGATCGCCTTTGACAAGTCGCTGACGAATGAAGCGCAACGCAAAGCAACGAGAATAGAAATGATGGGTCAACCAGAAGTGCAAACGGCACTGGAAACGCTGCAATTGGTGCAAGGCCAGAAAACAGAACGAACCATCGGGCTAGAACTGCTGAGAAACCAATTCTCAGTGGCGAAGTTGGCAGAACGCAAACGCATTGCCGAATTAGAGGCAGCTCTTGCTTAGCCTAGAGAGTGTTGATGTCCCCCACCTCTGAGCACTCTGCTCTTGCTGCAATCCTCTGCCATCTGACAAAACCCTTATTCCCTCTAAACCTCTACACTTTCTTCTCAACTTGGAGCAAACACTAATTGCTCAAACTTCTACCTGCTCGTTTTCTGAGCTTTCGAGATCGAGATCGAATAGGATGGAACACGACCTTAGGAAATACACCAATATCCAGCGTCCACTTGGCGCAGGGTGAGCACGGCAGCAATTTTTCTGCCCTGCTCATCGTAGACCGGGCGAGCATTGCCTTCGACCAACACCTCGGTCCCATCAGACCGTCGAATGCGCCATCGTGCGTCGGTCACGATCTCATCCTCCAGAACTGCTCGACTTAACGGAAGCTCAGATGGAGGATATGGGTGACCCGCTTCCGTGTAGAGATGATACATCTCGCTATACCCTTCTGGCAGCACATCGAGCTTGGCAACCCCGTGCAACCGTGAGGCGGCATCATTGACAAAGGTGATTCGCCCGTCCACATCGGTCACGATGACTCCCTCAATCAGTTGCTGTAGAATGGCATCCCGCTCAGTCGCAAATTGAGCAATCCGGCGTCGTGCCTGCACTTCCTCGGTTACTTCAATTGTCAGGCTCAAAATCCCATTCACTTGTCCAGTGATGTCAAATAGAGGCTGATAGATGACATTGAAATACCCTTCGTACATCTCGTCGGTACTGTCTCGAGCATAACGAGCCAGCATTTCCTTACCCTCATAGGTTGCGCCTGTCCTGTATACCTGGTCGAGCAACTCAAAGAACCCTTGCCCTTCTAATTCACGAAAGGCATTTCGCACTGTTAATCCTTCCAGGCTCCGTCCTCCAATAAGTTGCTGGAACCTGCGATTGTTCATCTCAATGCGATGCTCTGGCCCGCGCATAATCGAGATTGCAACCGGGGCATGTTCGAGAATATTACGGATTTCAGCCTGCACCGCTTCGTCTCGCAGGGCTCGAACCCGGTCAAAGATATCCCGACTGAATAAGATCAGCCCGTTCTCGGTAGGGACAGCTCGGACTTCGTGCCACGCATAAAGCTTGGGCAGAAATAACTCAAACTTGACACTAACTTGCGCTGTTGCGGCTTGTCGAAGTTGGGCTTCCGCTGGAGTATTCAAGAGGTCGGGGAAGATGTCCCAGAGGGAACGACCCAATAACTCGACCCGCTTCCGTCTTAACAGCAGTTCTGCACTGTGGTTGACGCAGGTATAGTTCCACTCCAGGTCGAGTGCAGTGATGGCATCAGAGGTATATTCTAAGACGGTCTCAAGTTCCAAAGTTGCTCTCCCTCAAGTGCCAGGACTGTTTCATCGCTTACCGGTCAGAACCGTCATTCTATCGGAAAACTTAGGGTCCAGTGTTTGCTTTATCTTGAGCTGAGTTGAAAGATCTGAGTTGAGAGACAGGCTCGGCTCCCGAAGTTTGGCCTTTGCCCGCGATGCAGGAATTCTAGCCGCGTTGAGTTGAGCGACCGTGCAGTGGAATTACCGATTAATCAGATTTTGCTAGGAGATACGATCGCAGTCCTTAAAACGCTGCCTAACAATTCGATCGGTACCTGCGTGACGAGTCCTCCCTACTTCCAGAAGTGCAACTATCAGACATTGGGGCAGTACGGGCTAGAAGCAATCTTTCGTAATTTCCTTTCTGTTTTAGATGAGGTGTTTTGTGAGGTGTGGCGCGTTCTGAAGGATGGATCGATTTGCTGGATCGTGATTGGCGACACGATGAACAACTATTCACCTGTGAGAGCCAAAGGGCAACGACGTAAAGCGGGCGGGTAGTGCCCCGGAAGTAATGATAACTGCTAGAGTAGGAACAGTTCATCTCGTT
>NZ_JCACCM010000042.1:0-54818 GCF_059501405.1 Myxacorys sp. | reverse complement strand
ATTCGAGTTCGGGCTGTCGGTTTAGCTACCTTTCCCCAGGTCTAGAACACAACCAAAAGAGAGATGAGCCGTGTCGTTCCGTTTCCTGAGAGATCAACGTCGATAGGGTTTTACGCGCAATCGATAAAAGCCTTGTTCAATACAAAATGTTCAATGTAAAAAAAAAGACGCTTCAATGAAGCGTCTCCGTTAACGAAACTTACGATTAATGGAACTTACGATGACTGAGCATTTTGGCGATACCACGCGATCGTATTCTTCAACCCTTCCTCAAACCCGACTTGAGCCGTGAAGCCAAACGCTTCTTTGGCTCGATTGGTGTCAAGACAACGACGCGGTTGCCCATTGGGCTGATCGGTTTGCCAAACAATTTCGCCCTTAAACTCCATCAAGTCACAAATTAAAGTGATCAGATCTCGAATCGAGATCTCATATCCCGTTCCCAAGTTGACAGGTTCAGCATCGCTGTAGTGCTGAGCTGCCATCACAATTCCTCGGGCCGCATCTTGCGAATAAAGGAATTCGCGAGTTGGGCTGCCATCTCCCCAAACCGGAAGTTGGGTTTCTCCCCATTGCTGAGCTTCATGGACTTTACGAATTAACGCTGGAATCACATGAGAGCTACGCGGATCAAAGTTGTCTTCCGGGCCGTAGAGATTGACTGGCAGCAGGTAAATGCCGTCAAATCCATACTGCTGACGGTACGCTTGGAGTTGCACCAGCAGAGCTTTTTTGGCAACGCCATACGGCGCATTGGTCTCTTCTGGATAGCCATTCCACAAATCGTCTTCCTTGAACGGCACAGGCGTGAACTTTGGATAAGCGCAAATTGTGCCGACACAGATGAACTTTTGGACGCCGGCTTGCATCGCCGAGTGAATCAGCTGGGTTCCCATCATCAAATTGTCGTAAAACAACTCGGCAGGTTTTTCCCGATTCAAACCGATGCCTCCAACGTGTGCCGCTAGGTGAACGACAACATCTTGCTGATCGACAGCACGCTGACAGTTTTCTAGCTTCGTGAGATCGAACTCTTGCGATCGCGGAACAGTGATCTTTTCAGGATCAGCCCCCTCCTGGCAAAGCTGACTCACCACTTGGCGACCCAAAAAGCCTGCTCCACCAGTCACAAGAATACGTTTGTTGCCCAAATCTAACGATGTGGAGGTCATGGTTTGAATTTGCTTACTGATTACATAAAGGAACAGTTTAGAAAGAGATGCCCGCTAGACTCTGTCGAACGGTAGCATAGTCAGTGCTATGGTTGCCGTTGGCGCTCGGTAAAGTCTCTAGTCCTAACGCTCTAAGGTCTGCATCGACCATCAGATGCACTAGCTCTTCAAATGTAACCGATGGCTCCCAGCCCAATTTTTGCTTTGCTTTCGCCGGATCGCCAATCAGCAAATCCACTTCTGTGGGACGCAAATAACGCTCATCAAACTCAACATAGTCTTGCCAGTCGAGGTTGACCCGTCCAAACGCAAGAGTGAGAAACTCCTGTACAGAGTGCGTTTCGCCGGTTGCTACTACGTAGTCATCCGCTTGATCTTGCTGCAACATCAGCCACATCGCTCGAACATAGTCTTTCGCGTAGCCCCAGTCCCGCTTAGCATCCAAGTTGCCCATGTACAGCTTCTTCTGACGCCCAGCGACAATTTGAGCCACTGCACGGGTGATTTTGCGCGTAACAAAGGTTTCACCGCGTCTGGGGGATTCATGGTTAAACAGAATGCCATTACTGGCAAACAAATTGTACGATTCCCGATAATTCACGGTTTGCCAGTGAGCAAACATCTTCGCGCAAGCATAAGGACTGCGAGGATAGAATGGTGTGGTTTCCGTTTGCGGAACTTCCATCACTTTTCCATACATTTCAGAAGAGCCAGCTTGGTAATAGCGCACTTCGTTACCCGTGCGGTGCTGATAGTCACGGATTGCTTCTAATAGGCGCAATGCACCCATGCCGACAGCATCTGCCGTGTATTCTGGTGCATCGAAACTAACGCGAACGTGAGACTGAGCCCCTAAGTTATAGAGTTCGGCCGGTTGGACTTCTTCTAAAATACGCCCTAGCGTCGTTCCATCGGTGAGATCGCCGTAGTGAAGAAACAGCTTAGCTCCTTCAATGTGAGGATCTTGGTAAATGTGATCGATCCGATCTGTATTAAATGTCGAAGTTCTGCGAATGATGCCATGAACTTCATAGCCTTTTTCGAGCAGTAACTCGCTCAAGTAAGAGCCATCTTGACCCGTGATACCTGTTAACAGTGCGCGTTTACGCTGCGTCATGCTTTAATTTTCCTCACCTGCAACTACACAAAAAGTCCGATCGCTAGCAGTAGAGCGATAACAAACCATATTTTCGCTTTATGTTACGCTAATCTACCTTGAAAGTTCTGTACCTAGTAATCCCACGGGTAGATAGGCAATTAACATCAAGTCAGCGTGATCTACTTATAACCTTGTGTAAAGACGCTTTAGCCACTTTAACTAAATCTACAGACTGCTAAGTGGCTACTCTACGATCAATTTTCTGAAAATGGCTGTTAAAGCAGATCGCACCACACTGAACTCTGAATAACTTGTATACGACTAATAGTTTCATCTCTTTCTATGGTGATCCGGATTACTTGAAGAATTTAAAGCGCGAAAGGGCTTCTGATTGCTTATCAGAAGCCCTGCAGGTTACGAAGCGTAATTTTACAGACTGTAATCCTAGTATTGAATTCGATCTTCAAAGATCCACGAATTAGAGCTGCGAATTTCAATACGCGCCGTTATCTTTTGGAAAAACGACAACACCAATTGTCTTGATGATGATCCACAAATCTAACCAAAAGGTTCTGAAGTTGGCGTAGTACAAGTCAATTCTGACGCGCTGCGGGTAGGGAATGTCATTTCGACCCGAGACTTGCCACAATCCAGTAATACCGGGGCGAATCGTCAAAATAGCATCGATATGAGTTCCGTATTTCGGCAATTCCTCAACGACCAATGGTCGAGGACCAACAACGCTCATATCACCCATCAGCACGTTCCAGAACTGAGGAAACTCATCTAAGCTCGTAATTCTTAATAAATGACCAATCCAAGTAATTCGGGGGTCATATTTTAGCTTGAAGTTGGCTTCAAATTCTTGGCGCAGATGAGGCGAGGTTCGCAGCATATCCAGCAGCATTTCATCTGCATTCGGAACCATCGTCCTAAATTTGATGCACCCAAACCGCTTGTAGTTCTTTCCAACTCGTTCTTGAACGTAAAAAATAGAGCCTGATGAACTCAGGACAATAAGCAATGCGATTAGCAGGTAAACCGGGGAAAACAGAACTAATACTGTTAATGAAAACAAAATGTCAAACAAGCGTTTGAGAACCTGACTGTCTAGAGCTTCTAGAATCAACGGTCTCACGCTGCGTCTGACAAATGCCCGAATCACCTTGCCAGAAATGAGTTGGCTTTCGGCAGTCATCTTACTCCTTACACTTCCACACCACACACACAGTCCTGATCATAAAGCCATAGACTGATTACAGACACATTTGCTCCCAATTTGATGGGCAATTTTGCGCAATAAAACCAAAATTTTCAAGAATCGTTAGAAAATTCTGAGCTACTTTGTGGTTTCAGCGACGCTAGGTGTAGTTTCAGCTACGCCAGATTCGATTGGAATTCCTGATAGGCTTGGTCTAAAAAGGTCAGATAGCGCTGTTTGAAGATCGTTGGGTGAAAGGTTTGAGCGTGCGATCGCGCCTCTTCTGCAACTATTTTCTGCTGACAGTCCTCGAAAGTCTTGACGGCTTCAATAATGGACTGTTCCGTTTGTTCTGAAAATAAAATTCCGGTGCCGTTCTCACCGTGTTGACGAATATCTTTGACCGTCTCAAGTGTGCCGCCCGCTGCATACGCAATCACAGGCGTTCCGCAGGCTTGGGCTTCGACAGGGGCGATGCCAAAATCTTCGTAGGCGGCATAGACGAAGGCTTTAGCCTGAGATAAGTAGCGATCGACAACGGCATCGGGTTGCCAGCCTAAAACTTGAATATTGGATTTTGCAATGCTTTGAATGTGCTTCAATTCAGCGCCACTTCCAATGACTACTAAGGGACGACCGAGTTGATTGAATGCTTGAACAATTAACGATATTTTCTTATAGCTAACAAGGCGAGAAACGGTAACATAAAAGTCTTGTTTCTGGGCTTGAAAGGGGAAGCGATCGACCGCGACGGGAGGATAAATCACTTCGGCTGGACGCCTGTAACATCGCCAAATTCGACGGGCTGTATTTTTAGAGTTGGCAATAAAGTAATCGACTCGATGGGCAGATAGCGCATCCCACTGACGCAACCGATGTAGCAAATAGCGAGTAAATACTCCCGGAATGCCCTGTCCAGCGCGACTGCTACGCAGATACTCAAAGGTCATGTCCCAGGCGTAGCGCATCGGCGCGTGACAATAGCAGACGTGCAGTTGGTTGGGCGAAGTTAAGACGCCTTTAGCGACGGCGTGGGAGGACGAGAGAATAATGTCGTACTGGCGCAAATCGAGTTGTTCGATCGCAAGGGGCAGGAAGGGTAAATATTTTTGGACTCCGTTTTTGGCGAAGGGAAACTGCTGTAAGAAGGTTGTGCCGATGTTGCGCCCGTAGAGATAGCTTTCGGGATTGCTGGACTCGAAATCGATTAAGGCGTAAAGATCAGCATCAATATGCTTGAGAATTTCTTGGACAACGAGTTCTGATCCGCCTGTTGCTTTTGGGGTGAGCCATTCGTGGACGAGCGCGTAATTTGTCACGTTGGAAGTACAGCTTGTTAAGGAATCAATTCACACATTATCTATTGGATAGACCTTAAGTTCCGTAGAGCATTGAAATACACCTGTATCAACAGCATATATTTGCTTTGGGAGCCAGCCGTTTTGTGAGAAATAATGCAATTGCGCTGTGGACGATATTAGGGGGATTTTTAGCCGCGATCGCGAGCATTGGACTCTGCGTGTTCACCGAGGGCGCGTTTCTAAATTATCGCGAAGCGAGCATTAGTGGGTGGCTTGGTGTCTACGTAATCATCGCGTTTGCGCTATTTCTTCTGGGTGCTTATACAGCGGCTTTGAGAATTCAGCAAACGTCAAGACGAGAGTTAGAAATTGAGCCGTCCTTTTTAGTCCTGGGTTGCCTGACTGGTTGGCTGGTGGGTAGTTTAATTGGATGGATTTATCCAGTTTCTCCAGCAAAATCGTTCGCTTTCTATTGGGAAAACTTAGTCGATTTACTACTGCTTAACTTTCCTCTTTCGGTTCTGCTCTCTTTGGTAGGACTTCGGATTGCCTGTCAATTTAGGCTGATTCAATCCAACTCTGATACAGTCGTTCTTGTGCTGAGAGCACTGGTTCTCGCCGCGATCGCGCTTGCGGTCGTTGCGATCGCTAACAATGGGTTTCCTGGCGAAACTGCTCCTGCTGAAGTCCGACAACAATGGGCGAGCCAAGAATTCAGCTATTACGAGCAACAAGTTGTAGATCCAATTAAAACCTGCAAACCGATTATCGAGCGAGTCGGAGCCGTGAAGTTTGTCGCCCCAACTAAAGGTAAAAATTATGTGTGGTCTGAGCCGGGTAGTCCGAGTCATAGTGGGGAATTGACCCTAGAAGTAGTCGGTGAGAAAGGCAGCGGTGTAGGTAACTCTACGTTTCATATGGGCACTTCAATCGGGTATGTCCAATTTATTCATCAAGGCAAAAGCGAACAACTGAAATGTTCTTGATCAAGCAATAGACTTGCTTTGAATATGAATCGCCCTCACCCCCAACCCTTTTCCCGTGAGAAAAGGGAGCTAGAGGTCTTTATCTTGTTCCCTCTCCTGCGGGAGAGGGCTAGGGTGAGGGCAAATTCAGCGGTTTATCCCTAGATTTAGCAGTGCTGAAGATTTAATATCGTTGCTCAATGTCTAAGCTTTATCAGCCAACCTCAAACCTTCGTCGTTGATGCTCAAACGTTCAGCGTTGATGCTCAAACGTTCAGCGTTGATGCTCAAACATTCACCAGCCCACCTCAGACATTCATGCGTGAATGTTTCAGTTACCTCAGCCCATCTCAGACATTCGGCGTTGATGCTCAAACATTCGCCAGCCCACCTCAGACATTCATGCGTGAATGTTTAAGCTACCTCAGCCCACCTCAAACATTCAGCGTTGATACTCAAACATTCACCAGCCCGCCTCAAACATTCATGCGCGATGTTTCAACATTCAACACTGAACCTTAGATATTCGGCGTTGATGCTCAAACATTCATCCGCCCACTTCAGATCATCGAAGACGAAGAGCAAATCGTTGCTGCTAAAACCTTCAACACAGTTCCTCCCTCTCTTCACAGCACGCTCAATGCAGGTCTAGAGCTTAATCCAAGAGGCGGTTAATTTCGTGAATCCAAAGACGAGCAGAAACAGACAGAACTGAACGAGAACGATACTAGGACCAGACGGAAAATTGAGCGATCCAGAGACGATCATGCCAATCACACTGCTAAAAGCTCCGATCGCAACCGACCCGATTAGATAAGGCTTAAATTGATGGCTCAGGAGTTTCGCCGTTGATGCTGGAATCACTAAAAAGGCGTTGACCAGCAGAATTCCAACCGCTTTAATCGCAACCGCAACGGTGAGAGACAGCAAGACCACGAATAGATAGCGGTGAAACTGCACCGAAACGCCCTGCACCTTAGCAACCGCTTGATTCAAGGTCAAGAGAATCTGTTGTCGCAAGGTGGCGAGCAGAATCGAGACACTCAGAATTAATAGTAGAAATGTCAGTCCAATGTCGGTCAAGTTGACCGCAAGAATGTCCCCAAACAGAACGCCCATGAGGTTGCCGCGATAACCTTTGATAAAGCTCGCGAGAATCACCCCGATCGCCAGCGCTCCCGACAAGACAATATTGAGAATGCTATCGCTCCATAAATCCGTCTGGTCAATGAGATAGAGAACGGCAACGCCAAACAATAACGTGAACGGTAATAACGTCCAAGTCGGCTCAACCTGAAGCAAAACGCCCATCGCAATTCCAACTAAAGCGGCGTGCCCAACAGCATGACTGAAGAACGACAACTGCCGCAGCGCCACGAAACTGCCTAAAAAACCGCAAAGCAACCCCATGAGAACGCCTGCCGCGATCGCACGCTGCATAAACGGGTAGTGCAGAAGAGTTAGAAAATCTTGCATCTCGCAGAGCGACTCAGTGGTGGTGGTGATATCGACTAAAAGCGGGGCCGTAGGTTTGCAGAAGATTTTGGGGAGATAATGCCGCTTCAGGCTGACCAGAGCAAACTAGCGATCGATTCAAACACAATACCTGATCGCAATGCCGCCCGACCATCTCCAAATCATGAGACACCTGAAGCACCGTCCAGCTCTCCTCGCGGCGGAGTTCGTCGAGCAAGGTATAAAAATCGGCTTCTCCTTGCACATCAACTTCGGCAAAGGCTTCATCTAAGATCAACAACCTTCGAGGCACAACCAGACAGTAGGCCAGCAGAACCCGCTTCAGTTCACCCCCGCTCAACGTTCCGATCGCTTGATGGCGTAAGTGAGCCGCATTCACCCGTTGGAGTGCTTGCGTAATGGCCGCATTCCGACTCATGCCCCGCTCAGTTTTGACCCAGCCCAACTGAACTAACTCCGTCACAGAAATTGGAAAACCGCGATCGAAGATAAAGTTCTGCGGCATGTAACCAATGTCATGGCGCAGCGTTCCCAACTTGCGAATCGGACGCCCAAAAATTTGCACAGAGCCAGTCGTGCGAGGAATCAGATCCAAAATGGCCTGCACCAAAGTGCTTTTACCAGAGCCGTTCGGGCCGACGATCGCACTGGAGGTTCCGGGCATCAGTTCAAAGGAGACATTTTCGACCGCAGCATACCGTCCTCGATGCACGGTCAATCCGTCAATTTTGATAACGGGGATAGAGGCGTCAAATTGGGGGGGGATATCCGGGGTCATTGCTGAATGAGTGATCACTGAAAGGCAGCTTTTAGAGATTGTAGGTTTGCGTTCATTGCTGTGAAATAATACTGCGGATCGGTTTGTCCGGCTTCAAGAGAATCGAGGGGACGCAGCGTTAGATTCAAGTCTTGAGAGAGACTGCTTAACAGCTTGTTGTCAACGCCCGGTTCACTCAGCAATGCCTTCGCCTTGAACTGCTTCACCGAATTGACGGTACGTTTTACATTTTCTGGAGAAAGCTGATCTTCAGGAATCTCGACCACAGCAACTTGCTTGAGGTCATAGCGTTTAGCAAGATACGGAAAGGCATCGTGGAACGTGATGAAGGTGCGATCGCGGTAAGCGTTCAATTCTTTCTCGTAAGTCTGATTCAGCGTATCAAGCTGCTGAAGATAAGCCGTAGCATTCGCTTGATAGATCGCTTTGTTCGCCGGATCAGCCGCAACTAGCCCATCTCGAATGTTCTCAACCTGCTTTTTCGCTAGAACGGGATCAAGCCAGACATGGGGATTTCCCGCTTCGTGTTCGTGATTTTCCTTGCCCTCTTTCGAGTGAACGACTTCGGAGATTTCATCGATAGCATTGATGCCAGTCGAAGCATCAATCACTTTCAGATTCGGATTTTCAGCACTTTTAATCGTGCCCTCTAAAAATTCCTCAATACCCAACCCATTCTTGACAATCAAATCCGTTTGAGCCAGCGCTCTCACGTCATCCGGCGTCGATTGATATTCGTGAACTTCCGTCCCCGGTTTGACCAAAATATCGACCTGTGCCGCATCGCCTGCTACCGCTTTGGTGAAGAGATACACGGGCAAGAACGTAGCTGTTACTCGCAGCTTTTGGTTTTGTTGAGCGGGGCGGGCAGACTGAGGTGCAGTTCCGCTGGCTTGAGGAGGAGCAGGCTGACTACACCCGACAACGGTGCCCATCAGCAACGCCGCGCCTAGCGCCAAAGGTGCAAGCTCCGAAGGACATAGCACCTTGTGCAACTCCAAAGGAATCGCCATCCGCTGAAAGCGCTCCTCTAGCCTCCCTGCAAACTGTTCTGAATTAGGCTCCGTCACGCTCTGGCGGGAACCATGAAGCCATCTGCGGATGATTCTTTCCATAACGCTGAACCAAACAAAATGAGAATGGTTATAATTCTATGATGAGAATGAGTTTTATTCTATCGAATATGCTCACAGCGAGCGCCGATCTTTTAGGAGAAGATTCAATCTCTAAGTCTGCCTTGTATCGAAGGCGATCTAGCGCAATTAAAAGCCGTCATTGTTCGATTGAATACAGTCATTCAGGCTATTTATTGATAAAAATAAAAAAGCCACCCAATTTCAGGTGGCTTCAGAATCAACCTATTGTCGTTTTACATTGGAGAAAACCTTGCTGCTCGTTCCCACACTTGCAGAGGTTCCATTATGATTAATCCCTCTTGGTAAAACATTGTAACAACAAACACAAATTTTCTGTTATGAAAATTCATCCTTTTTGCTATATGTCTTTCTAATGGCAGAAGCGAAATTTGACAAGATTGACTAATTATTATTTTCGGGACTGATAGAAAATTCTCCTGGTTTGCCCCAAATAATCCGTTCCTGCTTGTAAATTACGGTTCCTGGCTTCGCGCCTTTTGGTTTGTAAACGTTTTTAGGTTCGGTATAGGTGACCGGAACCTGCTCACTTTGACGGGCACGGCTGTGATAGGCGGCAGCGTTAGCAGCAAACTGGAGATCTTTTTCGTCTGCGATCGCGCCTGGTTCTAGTCTCAGTAAGACGTGGCTTCCTGGAATCTCTTGCGTGTGAAACCATAGGTCATATTCATTAGCAGTACGAAAGGTCAGTAGATCATTTTGGCGGTTGTTTCGACCAACGAGTAGCTCAAATCCGTTTGGCGAGGTGAATTTATAGGGCTGACTGGCTTCGTCGTCTTTGGTTGGAGGCTTTTGATACTCCGAGCCTTCAAGGTAGCGTTGTTGCACTAATTCATCGCGGATTTCTTCGAGCGCGTCTAGATCTTCTGGAGTTTGGTAATTGTCGAATTGAGCCAGCGCCGCTTCAACTTGTTCAAGATAATTAATTTCGCTTTGCACCTCTGCTAACAAAGGCTCGATCGCCGCGCGGGTGCGCTTCAGCTTTTGATGTTTTTTATAAAGGGATTGAGCGTTGACAACCGCGTTTTTTTCGGGGTCAAGCGAAATCGTCACAGGCTGACCTGTTGAAAAATCGGCAAGCGCGATCGCCTTCATCCCTGGTTCCCACGCTTGTAGGTTTGCCATCAATAAATCGGCTTGTTCTCGCGAACGATCGGCTTGATCTGACTGATCCAACCGACCGCTGAAGGTATCTGCTTTCTGGTAAAGCTTGCCCAAAACACTGTTTAGTTTTTGAGCGATTTGATGGTGTAACTGTTTAAAGTCTTGTTCATTCAGCTGATCACGGTAATAAACCTGAATCACTTCCTGCACACTGCTAGCAGGTTTTGTCATGCTCCAACCCATGACCGTGTAACCCGAATCCGTCCATCCGGGTTGAAATTGCCTATTCTCCAACGTTTTTAGCCAAGTTTGCCAACGCTCAAACAGCCGTTGCCAGTCGCTTTCTGAAAGATTTTTGCTAGATTGATTTGGATCAAGCCCTGCGGCTTGCACCATCGATCGCACCAGTGCAGAACTTAATCCTCGATAGTTTTTAATCAGATCGAGTCGAAGTTCTCCAGGAACAAGACTAATCCTCTCTCTCCAACGGTCTTGAGATTCTTCTAACGTTGGTGTTGCATCCGTTAGCGAAGGCGGCAATTCGTAAGGCTGACCCGTTTGAATTGGGCGAACGCTGGATTGGTTGGAACTCACTTGGTGAGCCGCCGTCACAATTTGATTCTCTTTGTTTGCCAAAATTGCATTGCTATATCTGCCCATGACTTCTACATAGAGATGCCAAAGCACGGGATCACCCGGACGACGGGCGAATTGCAGATCCAACGCCCGTTCCCAAGGAGCGACAGGCTCAATGGCAACAAGGGCTAGATTGCCAACCTGATGGCGGACTTGCTGGCTAAACGTGAAGGTATCGGGACTACGAGGCGGCGGATCACCCATGTGCAACCGTGCGGCTTGAGGATGCCAAGAAATCGTCAGCCAACCACGCTTTTGAATCGTACGGAGGGCAAGACAAAGGGTAAAGCGATCGCGCTGATACACCTGTTCGAGCCGTGCTGGCAGCCAAGCCGTTCGGAGTTCCCAACAGACTGCATTTAAAGTGGTGAAATCTACTGGCTGCAAAGCGATGCGCTCCCTGTTCTCAATGTCTTATCTTCAGCGATTGGACGGTGTGAGACCTAATTTTTCAGATAGGATGAAAAACAATTCCTCTCGCCAGTCCTGCTTAAACGAGCAGGGAACGTATGACGGATATCAAACTCATTAACATCGGGTTCGGAAATATCATTTCTGCAAACCGAGTGATTGCGATCGTTAGTCCCGAATCAGCCCCCATCAAGCGTATCATCACCGACGCGCGAGAAGCAGAAAAGCTAATCGACGCTACCTACGGACGTCGCACCCGTGCCGTAATTGTGATGGATTCTGGTCATATCGTATTATCCGCTATCCAACCAGAGACCGTTGCCAACCGCTTCCTTTTCAACAAAGATGGAACTGGAGACGAATAATTCAAATTCTCCTCATCCCTCATCCCTCTTTAAGAAGCCTTGCTTCAGGCATCGCTCCTACAAGCTATACTCACATAATCAGCATCGGAACACTAGCGCAAACCATCGAATAGACACATGAGCAAGGGTAGACTGATTGTTTTGACAGGACCTAGCGGAGTTGGGAAGGGAACCTTGCTAAGCTCTTTGCTTCATCGCCATCCAGAGCTTTCTCTCTCAACCTCAATGACTACCCGTAAGCCTCGCCCTACGGAGATTGATGGTAAAAACTATTACTTTGTCAACCGCCCAGAGTTCGAGCGTAAAGTAGCACAAGGTGAACTTTTAGAGTGGGCAGAGTTTGCTGAAAATCTGTACGGGACGCCTCGTAAACCGGTTGAGGCGATGATTCAAAGCGGAAAATGGGTGATTCTAGAAATTGAGTTAGAAGGGGCGCGTCAGATTCGTAAATCGTTTCCAAGTGCGCTCCGCATCTTCATCGCACCGCCCTCAATGGATGAGCTAGAAAGTCGAATTCGAGGACGCGCACAAGATTCTGAAGATGCGATCGCTCGTCGCCTGCTTCGCGCACGATCAGAAGTGAACGCCGCGAAAGAATTTGATATTCAAATTGTCAACGACGATTTTGAGAAAGCCCTGAGCCAAATTGAAAAGGCGTTGTTTGAAACAGTTCCAGCAATGTGTTGATCGAATCTGTTCATCAGCTGCTCAAATCTGTTCATCAACCATGTTGCTTGATGGTGGCGTTTCTTACGCTAAATCTCTAGCCTGCATTTTAAGCTGATAGCCATTAAGGGGAAGACTTGGTCTTTCCCTTAATGGCTATCGGACTCAATTTAAAGCGGTTAGGGAAGATTCTCTACAGTCCAGAGAAGAGACTCTTCAGTAGCGCAATGTTATTGAGGACGAAAAAGGCAATGACTGCACCACCAATCCCGCCAATTAAAAATCCCGATCCATAATCGTTCCAGCCATCAGCACTTCTAAACGAGTCAGGAGGATTTGGAGTTGTGAGTGTCGAAGTTGGCTGAGGCGGATTGCTGTAAGCGTAGGCAGAAATTGCGATCGTTGAGATGATGATCAAACCGATCGTTGAGATTAGACCCGCAACGTTAGCGACATCTGTATCCCGCAGCGGCCCCAACTTGGCGAACGGCCCAATTAACCAGTAGCCATGTGCCATTCCAACTTCGAGACCTCGGCGTGAGGGAGAAAGCCCTCTACGATAGGCAGGCAGACCATTAATGTAACTTTTTACCAAAGGCGACGAATTGATTGGCGTGGCGAGATTGCCGTTAGTCACGTCGAAGGCAGGAAAGACAACCTCGTTATTACGAGGATCGTCTGGGCGCTGGGTATCTTCAGGATGCTTAAGGATTTGCATAAGGAATATTGCCCTTTGTTGTGTCGGATATGCTGAAGCAATTTTAAGAGTCGCCTCTTAATGCAACATCATTCTACAGATACAAGATTTTGCTTTCTCGCAAGTTTTTCTTTTGTAAACTCTTCTGCTCAATTTGTAAACTCTTCTGCCTAAGAGGTCGCCGAAAAGTCATACTGATTACAGTCTTTGAAGATTCAATTGCATATTATTTAACAAGTTCAGAAAAGTCTTATAAACATTTAAGATTTCTCACATTTGCGGGTTGGTTTCAGAAATAGCTCGTATCGTGTGGGAAGACAAATCTAGATTACTTTTATCCTTTCCGCTAGGACTGCTTATGCCTTATAGCCTCACTTCTAGCTACGTGCGATCGCTCCTTTTGACCCTGATTGTCAGCTTTTTGGCTCCGGTATTATTGCTTGGCAGCACGCTCGCGTTCATCCTGATGCTGGGCTTTTGTCCGCTGTTCAGTGGCACTAGCCAAACGCTTTCTGCCCTTTTTCTCTCCTTCCTTGCCACTTTTGGGACAGGCAATGCGTGGGAAGGCATTCTAGTCATCGGTTGTGCATGCGCGGTGGTTGGTGGATTGTTCGACACCTACACCTTCTACCGAAACGATAGTTTGAAAAGACTCTAAACCTTAGACACCATACAGGTTGAAAAGACAAAAAATCTCAAACAATAAATCTCAAAAAATTGCAAGGTTAAGAAAACTATAGTCTTAACATTGCGTTACGAACAATTAGTCAATTTAAACGGAAACAACACGATCTTTCAAAAAGTCCCTATTCTAGAAAACGTGCCAATTTTAGGTTGCGGCTATGGATGAGTTTTCTAGAAAGGTGTTCTGTTTCTGGCGATCCTTAGGGGTGCAGAACAAATTGCATTTGCAGCGTGTAAGTCGCAGCGCGATTCGTTTTGCGAAGCTCCAGGCGGTTCCTTCGGAGTTGCGCTCTGCGCTAATCGTCAGCATCTTAATTTTAGTTCTGAGTTGGGGCAGCTTTTCCGCTCCTGCATTAGCTCAACGGCAGCCTTCAACGCCGATAAAGCCGACCCAACCCACGACGAACCCAACTCAGCCTGCAAAGTCAATTCAGCCGTACCTCGATCGCGTTGTAAAAGAGGTCACAGAATTCAAACTAGATAACGGCATGAACTTTATCGTGCTAGAACGACACCAAGCTCCAGTGGTGTCGTTTTTAACGTATGCAGATGTAGGCGGCGCGGATGAACCAGAGGGTCAAACGGGCGTCGCACACTATCTAGAACATCTCGCCTTCAAAGGGACAACCCGAATCGGAACCACAAACTATCGAGCCGAAGCGCCGTTGCTCGACCGGCTCGATCAACTTTCACAGCAAATTCAGACTACAACCAATAAAGCAGACGTTAGTAGACTTCAGAAGGAATTTGAGCGAGTGGAAGCAGAAGCGCTCAAACTCAGTAAACAGAACGATTTTGGACGGATTGTAGAACAGGCAGGCGGTGTCGGACTCAATGCCAATACCTCAACCGATGCAACTCGCTATTTCTACAGTTTTCCGTCTAACAAACTGGAGCTATGGATGTCGCTAGAATCAGAGCGATTTCTAGATCCGGTGTTTCGAGAGTTTTATAAAGAGAAATCGGTAATTTTGGAAGAACGTCGCCTCAGAACCGAGAATTCTCCGATCGGACAAATGATTGAAGCCTTTGTAGGCAAGGCGTTTGAAGTTCATCCCTATCGACGCCCAGTGATTGGCTCAACAAAAGATATTAGGGGGCTGACCCGACAAGACGTTCGGAAGTTTTTTGATACGTATTATGCGCCGAATCAATTAACGATGGCGATCGTAGGTGATGTGAATGCGAACGACGTGAAGCGCCTGGCTCAAACCTACTTTGGGCGCTTTAAAGCGAAACCTGCCCCACCTAAAGTGACAGCCGTAGAGCCAGCTCAAACTCAAACGAAAGAGATCAATCTAACGTTAGAGTCGCAGCCTTGGTATCTTGAAGGTTATCACCGGCCAGCATTGAATCATCCCGATAATGCGATTTATGAGGCGATCGCAAGCATTCTCAGTGACGGACGCACCTCAAGGCTGTATCGATCGCTCGTAGAAGACAAGAAGATTTCTCTAGCGGCACAAGGAATTAACGGCTTTCCAGGAAACAAGTTTCCTAATCTAATGTTGTTCTATGCGCTGACGGCTCCGGGACGATCGCTTGATGATCTAGCTCAAGCGTTGAGAACAGAAATCGAGCGGATGAAAACAGAGCCAGTCTCGACACTAGAACTCGATCGCGTCAAAACTCAGGCACGCGCGGGACTGTTGCGATCGCTCGATTCCAATGAGGGAATGGCGCAACTGCTGGTTGAATATGACGTGAAAACTGGGGATTGGCGGAATTTGTTTAAGCAATTGGATGCGATCGCGGCCATTACACCCGCAGATATTCAACGGGTTGCTAAGGCAACGTTTACGCCAGAAAATCGCACGATTGGGCGAATTCTGCCGAAGTCATAATGCCTGAAATTGGTTGAAATGACCGCCTTGGCAATTTAATACCGCGCTCTAGAGCCTTTCTATTCACTCAACCCCTTATCCTCAGCGACACCACATTCATGAAACGCCGACTGTTATTGCTTTCCGCTTTTCTAACGTCCCTATTGCTGTTCTTGGGATTCGGACAACCTACTCGCGCCGAGACTGCTAAACACTACACCGAGTTGAAGTTTCCACCGCCGCCCGAAGTGACGGTTCCCGACTACACGCAGTTTAAGTTAAAAAACGGCATGACCGTTTACTTGATGGAAGACCATGAACTTCCGCTTGTAAGTGGAACTGCCCTGATTCGCACAGGCGATCGCTTTGAACCAGGGGACAAAGCAGGCTTAGCGTTGCTAACGGGTTCGGTCATGCGATCGGGCGGGACGCAAACGCACACGCCAGAGCAATTGAACGAGATTTTGGAACAAAACGCGGCTTCCGTTGAAACTGGAATTTCGATCACGTCGGGGAGCGCCAACTTCAATGCCTTGAGCGAAGATTTGCCGCAAGTCTTCGATCTGTTTGCCGAAGTGCTTCAGCAACCTGTCTTCGCAGAAGATAAACTCGCCGTTGAAAAAGTGCAGTTGCAGGGCGGAATTTCTAGACGGAACGATAGTCCTGATGCAATTGCCAGTCGTGAATTTGCAAAACTGCTCTATGGGGATACGAGTCCTTACGCCAGAACCATTGAATATGCGACCGTAGACAATATTTCTCGCAGCGATCTCGTGAAGTTTTATCAACAGTACTTCCATCCCAAAAACATTCTGTTGGGAATTGTTGGAGATTTTGATAGTAAACAGATGCGATCGCGGATTGAGTCAAAATTTGCGGCCTGGAACCCTCCTAGTCAGCCTGTTCCCCCATTGCCATCAGTCAGTCAAGCTAAACAAGGCGGAATTTATTTTGTCCAGCAACCGCAACTGAACCAGAGCTACATTCAAATGGGACACTTGGGCGGACAGTTAAACAGTCCTGACTATGCGGCGCTTTCGGTGATGGAAGATGTGTTGAGTGGCTTTGGCAGGCGCTTGTTTAACGAGGTGCGATCGCGCCAGGGACTTGCCTATTCTGTATATGCCAGTTGGGATGCAGAATATGATCATCCTGGCATTTTTCTAGCGTCTGGAGAAACGCGATCGGATGCAACGGTTCCATTCATCTCGTCTGTTATGAAAGAAATTGAGAAAATTCGCACGCAGCCGATTTCTCAAGCTGAATTGGCGTTTGCAAAAGATACTTCGCTCAATTCGTTTATTTTCAATTTCCGCGATCCGGCGCAAACTCTATCGCGGCTGTTGCGCTATGAGTACTATGGCTATCCGAAAGACTTCATTTTCAAGTATCGAAAGGATGTTCAAAATGTATCGATCGCGGATGTGCAGCGCGTCGCTCAAAAGCACCTCCAGCCTGACAAAATTGTGACGATTGTGGTCGGCAACCAGAAAGAAATTCAGCCACCGCTATCGAGTTTGGGTCAGCAAGTTACGGCGCTTGATATCACCATTCCAGCACCGAAGAAGAAAGTTGGGCAGTCTTCCTAAAATGGTTGGCTGCGATGGGGGAATGTAGGTGTATGCTTGAGTCGCTCGATTTGCTCTAAGTCTCGGCTTCCGACCCTTAGGGGCAAGCCCCCAAACCCCCATTGGGGGACGATTGCCTCCCCCAAATCCCCTGCAAACGAAATCTGGGTTGGCGATTCGAGATCCGGGTAAATCTAGTCGTATCTGCCAGTCTTAAGTTTCAAGGTTTTATTGATCTGTTAGTTTAGTTTCTTGTCTCATCCCTCATCATTATGCAAAATCCATCAGCGCCGCCCAAACCGTTTTTTCAACCGCTCGATCGGGCGGCGCTTGGGTTGATGGTCATCTTAGCGCTCTTGATCGGGGTTCTCTTGTTTAACGGCGATCGCAGCGCTCCCCGCGTCCGTGATTTCAGTTGGCAAGACAAACAGATCGGCTCAAATGACAATGCGTTTGTGCTGACCTTTAGCCGACCTATGGATCACGCCAGCGTTGAGCAAAATCTTCGCATCACTCCCCCGTTGCCCGGAAAGCTCAGTTGGGCAGGGCGACGACTCGCATATACGTTAAATCAATCGGCTCCTTATGGAACCAACTATCAACTTTCCCTGCAAGATGCCCGCGATCGCTTCACCTCAGATGGGGGAAGTCGCGCTACGCTTCAATCGTTTACGGGCAACTTTCGCACCCGCGATCGCGTGTTTGCCTACCTAGGAGTGGATGGAGATGAGGCAGGACGTCTGATTCTTTATAACTTGACTCGCCAAGACAAAAAAGTCCTAACACCGCCCAATCTCACGGTAATGGACTTTAAGCCCTACCCCAATAGCGATCGGATTCTGTTCTCGGCAGTTGAGAAGACGAATCAGCCTGAAAGCTTGGTGGAGCAACAGATTTATACCGTCACAACAGGACTGCAAATCAACGCACCCCAGCCCCTCGGCGAAGAGCAAAATTTTCAGTTATTCAAAGCTGATGCACCCCCTAGTCCAGCGGGACAAGTCAATCAGATTCTCGACAATCGAGAATATCAAAACCTCAAGTTTGATCTCTCTGCCAACGGTCACGTGATCGTGATTCAGCGCATCAGCCGCACCGATCCGAACGATTCGGGTCCCTGGGTAATTCGAGGTAACGGCAAGCCCGAAGCGCTCAATAATAAGCAGCCCGGCGGCGACTTTCTGATCACTCCTGACAGTGATTCTCTTGCGATCGCGCAAGGTCAAGGACTGGCTATTCTACCGCTGCAACCACAAGCTGACCCCCTCGATTTTCTACCCAAATTTGGCACTGTCCTTAGTTTCTCGAACGATGGAACTACCGCGGCCATGGTGAAATTTAACAATGACTACACCCGCTCTCTGTTTCTGGTAAACAACCAAAGCGGGTCAAAGGAAATCTTCAAAACCACAGGCTCGATTGAGGCGGCTCAGTTCGATCCAACCAAGCAAATTCTCTACTGTCTGCTGACCAATCTAATTCCTGGGAAGACCTACCAAGAGCAGCCCTATCTTGCTGCAATCGATCTTAAAGCCGCCCAAAAAGGGGAGAAACCAGAGCAAACCTTGCATCCCCTAGTTTTACTGCCCAACCAGCGCGACATTCAAATGACCCTTGCCCCCGATGGCTCGTCGTTGTTATTTGATCAAACTCAAGCCTCAGCAGGAGCTTCAGGTAGCACGGCAGCAACAAGTCGGCTTTGGCTGCTACCGCTTTCTAGCGATTTCAATGCCAAACTTCAACCCGAAACCTTACCATTTGCGGGATTTCATCCCCGTTGGCTACCGTGAGGAGGATACTCATCCTTCACCCCTTGATCTTAAAAAAGCTCTACTCAACAACTTTAACAATTGCTAAAATAGTGTTACGATCCCATACTTAAGAGTGGCTCGATTTTTAAACCGCTCCCAGGTTGTTCGTGCATGAAAACCTAAGCAAAATGGCAAAATTCATCGATGCTCTACTCGTCCTTGCTCTTTACCGATGTCAGTTTGCCATCGCGCTTCATGCACTAGAATGATTGAATGCTTGATTGTCTAGCTTTGTCGAGCATTGATCTAAAATCACCCTTGCTTCCTTGAATGAATGAGTTTGACAGCAACGCACCGTCTCAACCGACTCAAATCTCAGTTTTTAACAGCCCCTTCTTGTCCCATCCCTTGGGTCATCTCTTCAGGTTCGGATTTGGGTTTGGGTTATGAGTAAGACGTTTGTTCCTAATTTGTTGTTTCTTCGACTAAGACATTCTGAACGTGGTTCATCAGATGAGAAGAGCGCCCCTAGCGTTGTTCTTAGTTCAGCTCGGTATCGAGTCCAACTCGTGTCATGTTCTTAGTTTTTTATGCCCTTTCTATAGAGTTTTTGACTAGGAGAAGCAATTTATGCTACACCGCAAGATCTATCAACTCTGTTGCGATGGTCGAGAAGTCTGGATTTTCTTGCGGGACCAGCAACGCTGGATCGAACGTGCCAGAATTTTGGACATTGAAGGAGATCTCGTGACGCTGCGTTATGAGATGGAAGAAGAGGACGAAAATTCGTCTTGGGAAGAGATGATTCGCCTCGAAAGTATTGGGGCTGTGATGCAAAAGCTATCGTCTGTCCCGAAAGGAAATTCGGAGCCGCTTGTTTCGGATGATTGCCCCGAAGCGGAGCAGATTCCAAATCCCCCGTTTACTGAGAAAAAAGAAGATTAAAACAGCAAAGAGAGGAGTAAATCCTCTCTTTTTTATTTCTCTCTTTATTTACTGTTGGAGAACTAGACGCTAGAAAAATTGCGAATCTTAGATCTGCCTCTTTAACTTTTCTTTCCGGTGTACTGCACGCGGTAAATCCGATTGTTCGCCTCATCGGTAAACAGCAAACTGCCGTCTCGCATTGTTACAAGTCCCACCGGTCTTCCCCAGGTTATCGGTTCTGACGGATCGACTAAGAATCCAGTGAGAAAGTCTTCGTAATATCCCTGCGATCGCCCTTCAGCCGTAAAGGGAACATAAACTAGCTTGTATCCTGTGCCTTGATTGCGATTCCAGGAGCCACGAAACGCGACAAATGCGCCATTGCGGTATTTCTCAGGAAAGGTGGAACCGTTGTAGAATTTTAGTCCCAGCGCGGCAGAATGGGCTTCAAATAAAACATCAGGTGTGCGAGTTTTAGCCGCCAACTCAGGGCGAATGCTCTTTCCGTTTTCGACATGACGCGGATCGAGACGATCGGGACTTAAGTACGCGTAAGGAAATCCGTAAAACTCACCAGACTGCACCTGCGTAAGGTAGTCTGGCACGAGGTTATCGCCCAATTCATCCCGCTCATTCACTGTTGCATAGAGTTGATTGGTTAATGGGCTGAAATCAAGTCCCACCGGATTTCGCAGACCTGATGCAAAGGTTTGACGATCGCTACCGTCAAGATTCATCACCTGAATCGACGCCCGAGGCAGCGGTTCTTCTTCAGCATTGGATTGCGAACCGACCGAGACATACAGCTTTTGCCCATCCGGGGAAACGACTACATTGCGCGTCCAGTGCTGATTGTAGCCTTGCCCAGGTAGCTCGGTAATTGTTTCACCCCTGCCCGTCACTTTCTCTTGCCCTTGCGTGTAGGGAAACCGAATCACAGCATTAGTATTACCAACATAAAAAGAATTGCTGCCAAACGTCATTCCAAATGGTAAATTCAATCCATTCTCAGCCGTAGCAAACACGCTTTGAGCATCAGAAACACCATCGCTATTTTTATCTTTTAGCAACAGAATTCGATTTTGTCGGGTCTCAGTCACCAACACATCACCATTCGGCGTCAAGGCTAACCAACGTGGCCGCTCTAGCTTGTCAGCAAAGACATTCACTGTAAACCCTTCTGGAACCCGCAATGTAGGATTGGCGGGAATTGGAATCACATTGGGCGGTTTTGATGCACTGTCACTCGTGTAGGGTTGGGGAAGTTGATCTAGCCCGACACGAATGGGTTGTGGCGTTAAGACTTCGGTCTGGATGCTGCGTTGCGGGACAGCTTGAGGCTGAGTCTCTTTTGAGTCAGCAGGTGGAGTGAGTGCTGTGTTAGAAGAATTGCACGCTGCTAACGGAGCAATAAGTAACAGCAAAATTAGCAAGCGATGAGAGATAGCTTGATTACGAAAAAAATAATGCATAGTAAAAATGATGCGTAGTGCAAGCGGTTCCTTCAGAGTTGCGCTCTGCGCTAATCGCAGACGTTATTTCTAAGTTACAAAAGATTCCTTAATCCTGCATCTGTTGACCGCGATGAGTGCTTTACCTCTAACTACAGACAGAGCTTGCTCAGCCCTTAGACAGCATCAATTGATAGATGAATTGCGATCGCAGAATGACCACCATACAAGCATTTCTCAAACGCTTGTAAATCAAAAGCTAATAACATAATGGATGCCAAACTAACGCTTCCTCCTGAATCCATTCCTCCCGATTTTGACACTGGCTCTATTTTCTTTGTCGGAACAGCAACTGTTATCTTGCGCTACGCCGGATTTACGATTCTGACCGACCCGAACTTTCTGCACCAAGGGGATCACGTTCATTTAGGCTATGGCTTGACCTCGAAGCGGCGCACAAATCCTGCGATCGAGATTGAACAATTACCTGCGATCGATTTCGTACTGCTCTCTCACAAACACGATGATCATTTCGATCGCATTGCTGCTGAAAAGCTAGATAAATCCGTTCCGATCGTCACGACTCACCATGCTGCAAAAGCACTCGGGCGGCTCGGCTTTCAAACGCTCCATCCACTAGCAACTTGGGATACATTAACCATTCAAAAAGGAGCAACAACCCTCAAGCTCACGTCGATGCCCGGACGCCATGGGCCTGGAATTTTAGCAAAAGCTTTACCTCCGGTCATGGGCAGTCTATTGGAATTTCAGTCACCCACCCGAGGAACTCGATTTCGGCTTTACATCACGGGTGACACGCTCGTGTATGACGAGATCAAAGAGATTCCTAAACGGTTTCCTGACATTGATTTAGCGCTGCTGCATTTAGGTGGAACGCAGGTGTTTGGCGTGCTGCTGACGATGGATGCAAAACAGGGCGTTGAAGCAATTCGCATTATTTCGCCGCGAAAAGCAATTCCAATTCACTATAACGATTACACCGTCTTTAAATCATCGTTGGATGATTTTGTTAAAGCGGTGCAGGAAGCAGGATTAGAAGATCGAGTTGATTATCTCAGTCATGGAGAAACTTACGCTTTTGATGTCAGTACTGCAATGCGATTGCCGTAAGTCAAGTGCAGCAGATTGGATAATAGATGGAGCCGCTATGAGATCTGACTCTCTTCTTGAAAAGAAAGGCACTAAAATCTTGTTTCCTCTTCCAAAAGCAAAGGTTAGGACAGATTAATTCACGCAATTTTCTCTTCTAGAGGCTGACAAAAATCCTGCACGCCTGCCTTAAGAACATAAATAGCAACAGGAACTGCAAGCCGTGTGGGCAGTTCCGTGTGTTCTACGATCGCATCAATAATTCCGCCCGCTAAGCCATCTTCTAGCCCTTCCTTTAGGTCTGCTCGACACACAACATGCCGCCACCGCTTCGCAAGTCCTTCGATCCATCGCTCATTGTTCTCCGGCTCCTGCCCTGAGCGAATCGCTAAGGAGATTGCCGCATCTTCTAAATCCCCGTCACAGTCCTCAATGACTTGAAGCGCGTCTAGGGCAGCGGCATGACCAGCGAGTTCTGAGCGATAGAAGTCAAGTTCTTCAGGCGAAATCATAAACGACATAGAAATCCCTTTGTTAAAAGGAAGGTTGCTTTGCGATCGTAGCACTGTTAACTTATAAATTCGACTAAGAACTCGTTTCTAGAGGGCGAAGTAGAATAATTTCGAGGTCGCAAAATTAATTGAACCATACCTATTCTGATAGCTCTAAATGCTTCGCGATCGCACCTAAAACCCGATTCAAATCAGAAATCGTTCCTTTGATCTCTGTCACATCCGTCGATAACTGATCTAATCGAGTTTCGAGTTGTTTGATATCAGAATTAAGCGATGTTTGCCAGAGAGAAGACTTTAATGCAGAAAGAATCTTCTCGACTGTTGAAAAGTTAGGATCGTAGTCAGGATCATTCAGAATACGGTTAATTTGCTGAGTGTACCCTAAGTCACTCCCACCATTTTCCTTCGCAATTTGGGCTGAAATTTTGCGAATGCTCATTCCCTGAGTCTTCATCAATTCTCGAATGATCTCCACCACATGTTCTTGCATAACTGCCTCTACTTCAATTACTCTATTAGCTGAGAACTTGAATCAACTGAGCGACCTTCTCCTATTTGGAAAAGGTCGTTTTTCTAGTTCACTATTTGCCTTTAGAACATAAAATATAATCTTTATTGATAATCTCTATTGATAGTCTTCATTCACAACTCGGCAGTTACAGGTAAGAAAAATACGATCGCAATTTTGCGCCGTATCCCAAGTTTAGAGGTTGTTTAAAGAGTTTCAGAAGCTAGCAAATTCAGCCACTCGCTTAATCATGAAGCGAATGACTGTAATGTAGATCATCCAGAAGTGTTGAAAGAAAGTTTAAGACAGATAAATAGGGGGCAGAAAAGGGTATTCTGTCCCCTATTTATGGAAAAATGATTCTGATCATGCCTCTAGCTTAGCGAAAGTGCATAACACCCTCTAGACTTGCGTAGTGCCTGTCTCGTCCGCATTAATTAATGTGTTCTAATCCACTGACAAAACTGCTTTGCCCAAAAACTTCCGCTCGGTCAGTTGTTGTGCCACCTCTGCAATGTCTGTCCAAGAGGCTTCTAGAGCAATGTGAGGAACCAAAAGCCCTTCAGCAACGAGCTTCAGAAGGCGCGTCAAGCCAACCGAGGCAGGCTGTTTTTTCAATTCGTGAAACAGAATAAATCCGTATAAGTTCAAGCCACCTCTACCATAAAAACGAGAGGCGTTAAACGTCACTTCTGAGCCAGCGGTTGCCCCGAACGTCACGCATGTTCCATCTACCGCTAGCGTTTCTAGCACCAAAGGTAAAACATCGCCCCCGATCGAATCTAGAGCCAGATCGTACGGTGCGTATTGAGCAAAATCTGTGCCTTCACTACCGATAATCACCTGTTTTGCGCCTGCCGTTTCGACAAACTCGATCAAATCAGGACTGCGAACTTGAGCCGTCACGGTTGCGCCCGCATACTCTGCTAGTTGACACGCAAAATGCCCGACGCCTCCCGAGGCGCCAGTGATTAAAACGGATTTTCCGAGGAGCCAACCCCCACGCTCTAACGCATGTAGCGCTGTTAATCCAGCTACAGGAAGCGTCGCGGCGGTTTTAAAGTCAACCGAATCTGGCAGCGCTGCGATCGCATCAGTGGGCACAGCGACAAACTCTGCCCAAGCGCCAGATGGCACAAATCCGACCACTCGCGTTCCCATGGGTAGCCCTGACCCATCCGTTGCCGCCACCTCCACCGTGCCTGCTAGATCCCAACCCGGTCGCCAGCCTGCTTCGGCAGACTGAGAGCGGCGGACTTCCCCGCGATTAAGCGAAAGGGCAACCACTCGGATAAGTGCTTCTGATGGGAGCGGAGTCGGACGATCGACCTCAGCGATCGCAAGTCGCCCAGTAACGGATGGATTTACAACAACTGCACGCATTCGACCTTTAGCAAAATGGTGGTATATTCTGACATTTTGCAAAGCGATCATCGCATGTCTTCAGGTTTTCTTGAGATTCACAAAGAAATTGCCGCGATTTGTCTAGAAAAAGCTCCAAAAGGGTTCGTTGTGATACAAAGTGGCTGCTATTCTAAAAGTAAGTGCCAGCTAGCCTAAGAATTGTTCTGGCAAAATTGCAAATGTTACGAAATTTCTACCCGCACTTGAGATGCCTTGAGCTGTGCTATGGTTAAGGTGAAGGATTATTTTCGGCTGTGTAATTCGTTTTATAGGCGTTTCTCCGAATCTAACTCTCCACACCTCTGATTCTGGAGCCATTTCATGTCAATTTATGTGGGCAATCTGTCTTACGAAGTCACGCAAGATGACTTGAGTCAGACATTTGCAGAATATGGAACCGTTAAACGGGTTCAAGTACCGACCGATCGAGAAACAGGTCGTATGCGCGGCTTTGCGTTTGTCGAGATGGAGACCGATGCAGAAGAAGCGGCTGCCATTGAAGCACTAGACGGTGCAGAATGGATGGGTCGCGATCTTAAAGTGAATAAGGCAAAACCCCGTGAAGAGCGTCCTTCGGGCGGCGGCGGCGGTGGCTGGTCAAATCAAAACCGCGGTGGCGGTGGTGGCGGCGGACGCCGTTATTAAGAATCTATACCGCCTGTTGAAGCGTTGTTTGCTACTTAGCAGGCGAGATTTTTGGTTATGGTTGACCCTGTAGACTGTTTCACTTAAAGTCTTGAAGGCAGACAAGGCGTCTGCCTTTTTTATTAAAAGGTTTTGCTAGATCGCTAGATTGAGTCTAGACTAAACCTACGTCGATTCGTAAGGAGAAAAGGATGCCGCAAGTTATTCCAGGTGAAGACGAAAGAATTGATTCTGTTTTGCGTCGATTTAAGCGTGAAGTTTCTAAAGCAGAAATTTTCCCCGATATGCGGAAGCATCGCTTTTTTGAGACGCCAATTGAGAAACGGAAGCGCAAAGCTTTAGCAAAGCATAAGCAGAGAAAGCGCGGTGGGTCTCGCAATTAATTTTTGAAGCTACTACCTAAAACTAAAAACTAAAGATGCGATCGCGTGAAGAAAAGCCGCGATCGCATCTTTAGTTTTAGGCTCTCTGCTTTTATGCAGAAGTTTTGGATCCAGAGTGTCCTAGCCAGGCTGCTTTACGCACATTTCAGTTTGGCGACGTTAATCTGAAATTGAATAGTTGAAATTTTGTTTTTTCCGGGTAGTTCTTGCGCTCCAAAAATATAGCCGTCTTGCGTCAGTTCATCGACGGTACGCCAAAAAATTTGATTATTTCGAGAAGAATTGCTACCGAATAAGTCTAAGTTCTTAAACAAATATTTTTTAGAAATCGAAACAAACTGTCCTTCGTGTAGCGTGTCCCACTTCATTCGACTCGCTAGGTAGACCAACAGCTTTGTTTTGTAATCTGATTTTGCACTACTGCCTAGCTTTTGAGTAATGTCAAAGCTATTAGAGAAGAAAACGCAGTCCCCTGTTCGAGCCGGACCATCGAAGAACTCTAGAGAAATCGTGTAAGAATCCGCTAGTTCGTAAGTGTAATCAGCGGCTTTAACGAGATCAAAATCACGTGGAACGTGATCAATTTCATAATCTTTGATGCGTAAAATGCTCTTGATCATCACCTTAGCGGCGCGATTTTGATGGTTCTTTCTAAACGATTGAGCTAATACTAATTCTGTTCTATGAAGGTTCACCAAATCGCAATTGAGTTGCGATCGCAGCTTTGAGGCAAATCCTCCATCTTTGGTACGAGTATATCCTAAACTTTCCAACAAATCATTCGAGCGAAACGTGACGATCGGGCCTGTCCCTTGCTGTGCCGCCAGTTTATAAAGGTACAAAACAATCGACACTTGACGCGGATTGAGAAACGTAATCAGCGCCATAAATAAACGCTGAGTTTTGCGATCCTGAATTTTCTCAAGTCCGTTGCTGACGCCTTTGGTCGCACAAATTGACCAGTCGAGTTTAGCGTATTCTGCTTTGAGGTCTTCCCATTCTTCCGCAGAAAGATTTTCTAGCGGAACGCGGCGAGTCAGCGCCAGCTCGCTGTCATCTGTTCTGTCCGCCTCGACACGCAGTTCCAAATAGTAGCCGTCAGCATCCGATCGCAACCTTGGTACTCCAGCGTCGGGATGCCGAATCGATGCACTAGCGCGGGGCAACACCATCAGCAGTTGGCTATCAACTGGAAAAGTCGCTTCTACATTTTTCATTACTTGGAACAGCGGGGGTGAAGAATCAGGGTCAGTTATGAGCCATTCGCGAGGAGAGACTTAGAACTGAAGACCCCACATATAGTGCCTCACCCTTTCGATTTTGTCTAGGGGTTAAACGCTATATCTGGAGTGTTAGAGCCTGGAGTCGCGATTCACTCCGCTAGATATAGAAGCTGAACTCCATTATTCTGTAACGCTGCCGTATGATTTCTGCGCTATTGCCTGTAACTTTGGCGTTTGATCTCAGCCTGTAACTTTGGTGTAGGTGCGATCGTGCATTCTGTAACGCTGGCGTCCAATTTTACCTTGAAATACAACACGAGATTCTTCTAGAAATTTGTAGGGCGTCTCCTTTAGAAGTTGCGCCTTTAGAGCGAATTGCATCCTCCGTTCTTTAGCATTGCTTCTCTAGGATCAGGCTTTATTGCTCGGCAAGATTTCTTGCCAAACAGCCTTCGAGTCTGTAACTCTAGCGTCTGTTCTTGTCCTGTAACCCTGCCGGATCTCTGTCCTGTAACTTCGGCGTACAGTCGATTTTGCCCCCTTGCCGATCTCGATTTTGCAGTGTTAATCTCTCACAACGTCGAGGATGTCTACCACCATTCAAGGCGCAATAACTTTATCAACTTTGATTCATTCGATTTTCATTGGGCAAGCAGCAGCACACGAGATCAACAGGCAATTTGGACTTTCTACCACAAGTTCAAAGTGGCCCGATCTAGTGTGATCTACTCAACACCCCATATTCACAGCATAAGCAAGACCCCCTGAGCGTCCCTACCACAGTCAGCCCAAGGGGTCACAATCAACCTTAATTCCCAATCAGATTGGGATTGATTTCTATGTTCAAAAATTCTATCAAGTGTTCTAGCTCTGCGCTAGTCCCCTATTTTTGCTGTCAATTTTACGTTTAACCCCAGGAGACACTGATGGTTTCAAGCCTCATTGCTCCTGCGGGAGCACGCTCAGCGATTCAAATTCCGGCGAACACTCAGCTAACCTACTCGCCCCTAGATGCCAGCCATGAGCAGGAATGGCGATCGAGCGGCGTTGACCCAGGAATTATTCGGCTCAACGTGCGGACGTTGCACGATACAGGAATCGATCCGTTTACCCGTGAAGTGTCCTACCCGATCGCAGAAGCCTTGAACTGGAAAGTGACCCGCTTTGGGCCGCAAGCAAGAGAAACGATGCGCGGTTGGTGGGTGAGCGGACTCGATCCGTTCAACAACTGGCAGCGTATGCATTGGGGACGGTTTAAGCCAGATGCCGATACTCCTGTTTTTGATCGGCAAAATAAGCCTGCAAAGTATCTCAGCCCTGCGCTAGGTAAGGGTTCGAGCCGTCTCGTTCTGCTGGATGTTCCGCGCCATATTTGGGCGCAAGTTGCGAATCGATATGGAATAGAGATTGACAAGGCAGAACACGAGTACTCTAACTTTTGGGAATGGGTTTGGAAAACCAATATTCCAATCACGCTAACTGAGGGCGAAAAAAAAGCGGGATGCTTGCTGAGTTTGGGCTATGCTGCGATCGCGCTGCCCGGAATTTTCAGCGGCTACCGTCGTGAGACGCGCCAACTAATCGCAGAGCTTGCATTCTTTGCAACAGCAGGACGGTCGGTGTACATCTGTTTTGACTATGAAACGAAGCCGAAAACCTTACAGCATATCTTTTTAGCAACATCCCGGCTCGGACAACTGTTAACCAATACAGGGTGCGTTGTTAAGATCATCAATTTACCAGGACCCGAAAAAGGCGTTGACGATTTTGTTGCCGCTCATGATCCGATTGAATTTAATAAGCTATACGACACTGCAATCGAGTTAGAGTTTTGGCAAGCATCCCGGTTATGGATGCTAACTCACACGCCTAGCGTTACACTCAATCAACCGTTCTTGGGTGAGTTATCGTATCCAGAATCGGGTTTAGCCTGTGTCAAGAGTGCAAAGGGCACTGGTAAAACCACAGCACTGCAACATTTAATTCAGAAAACAATTAGTGCTTCACGGCAGCCTGATGGAGTCGATCGTAAAGTCCTTGTGATCACCCATCGGATTCAGCTTGGTAAAGCTATCTGCCAAAGCTTGGGTTTGGGGTGGCTAGAAGAACTTCAAGAGTCAGAGAACCAAGGCGTGAGCGGATATGGACTTTGTATCGACTCGCTTCATCCCAACTCAAAAGCGCGATTTAACCCAGAAGAGTGGGAAGGCGCGATCGTCATTCTCGACGAAGTGGAACAAGTGCTATGGCACGCCCTCAATAGCGCGACCTGCTATATGCAGCGGGTCAAAATTTTAGAGACGCTGAAAGAATTAGCAGACGTTGTTTTTTCAACGGGTGGTCTAATTGTGGCGCAAGATGCCGACTTATCGGATGCGAGCGTTGACTACCTCAAAGGCTTGTCAGAGGTTCCAATTACGCCTTGGCTGGTTGTTAACCAATGGCAGCCTGAGGTTGCTTGGGATGTATCTCTGTATGACACCAAAAATCCGTCGCCTCTCTTAGCTCGAATGGAGCAAGTTCTAGCAACAGGTGCAGCGTTTGTTTGTCTTGATTCTCAAAAGGTGCGAGGGCGATGGAGTTCTAAGAACTTAGAAACGTATCTACGGCTACAATTTCCCAGCAAAAGGATTCTGAGAATTGATAGCGAAACGGTTTCTGATCCGGATCATGCCGCCTATCGTATTGTCGAGCGCATTAACGATGTTATTTCTGATTATGATGTTGTTCTTGCGACTCCCACCATTGGTACTGGCGTTTCGATTGATGTCCGTGGGCATTTCAAAGCGGTATTTGGCATCTTTCAAGGCGTGACACCCGATTCTGAATCTCGTCAAGCCTTGGCGAGAGTCCGAGAAGCGGTTCCCCGCTATGTTTGGGCAGCCCACTTTGGGCACGGCAAGATCGGCAACGGAAGCTGTAACTACCGCGATGTGGCTCAATCTGTGACAAAAGGGGTTCGCTACAATATTTCACTGCTGAAGGATGTTGATTTCGATTTAGACGAACAAAGCGATCCGATCGCACTGCGGACATGGGCAAAGATGGCAGCGCGAGTGAATGCTTCGTTATGGCGCTATCGGCAAGAGTTGCGACGCGGATTGCGGCTCGAAGGCCATACCGTTACCGTTGTCACCGACGATGTGGAAAAGATTTTGGGGCAAGCGACCGAGCAGATGCAGCAAGATCTAGCAAGTGGGATGTTGCAGGTTCCAGGATTTGAGTTTTTGGGCTGGCGGCACGATGCTCAAGCTGCAGAACAGGTGGCTCAACTCGTGGCAGCGATTCGGACCCGCAACCAAACCGCCGAAGCGATCGCAGTTTCTGATTCTCCAGAAATCACGCCTGAAGAATACAGCGACATTAAGGAACAGATTCATCAAACGACTCAGAGACGCAATAGCAAATGCAAGCATGAATTGCAAAAACGCTATGCAACAACCCATGTTACGCCTGAACTAAAGCTCAAAGATGATAATGGTTGGTATGCGCAACTGCGATTGCATTATTACCTAACTCACGATCCAGATTATGTACGGTTGCATGATATGCAAGAGCTGGAAGATCATCTTGAGCGTGGTAATGGGAAGATTTCACTACAAGATGTGAAATTACTAACAGCACAAGTAGAAGCATTAAGAACCTTCCGAGTGCTGGAGTTCCTCACACCCAATGAAAAAATTCGAGCCACGGATGACTTAGTTCAATTTATTGCGGCGCGCGCATTAGAGTGTCGAGAAGACGTAAAAACTTTGTTTGGCATCACTGTAACTGAGAAGCAAGCACCAATGGCAATCTCTCAGGCGTTGCTGAGTAAAATTGGGGTCAAACTGACGTGTACAGGCCGCGATGTGGCAACTGATGGGCGTCGCGGAGGCCCGCGAGTTTACAAGTACTTTCCTCCCGAAGATGAACGGAATACCATTTTTGCCGAGTGGGAGAAGCGGGATCAGTCGCTCTTGCAAACCTTGATGGAGGTCACAGGATGCGGTTCCTTGGCTGAAATGGACGACTGGATTGGGCAGGCAGAAGACGACTGTTAGAGTTGCGACGGCTGCCGCGATCGCACGCTTGATTGGCTGCGAATCGTATGACATAAACAGATTCAAAGCGTGATGGATCGTTAACAAAATACTAAAAACAGCGACGCTCCAAGCTATGCTTTTTTGCATCAAGTGACGCTTGATCTGATGATCATCCACACACTACGAGCTACACATACATTATGAGCGACTGGACGCAAATTTCTGGGGGAGTAACCGCGCCTAAAGGGTATCGAGCCGCAGGCATCACAGCCGGACTCAAACGCTCTGGCTTGCCAGACTTGGCCTTGATTGTTTCAGACGTTGATGCGATCGCAGCTGGGGTTTTTACAACGAGCCATGTCCGCGCTGCCTGCGTTGATTACTGCCGCGAACAGCTACAGGCTAAGCCTACGGCTCGCGCCATTTTGTGTAATGCTGGACAAGCCAATGCCGCGACAGGTCTTCCCGGCATCATCGACGCTCAAGAATGCGCTCGACTGATTGCCCAAGAGTTAAACATTTCTTCTGATCTGGTGCTGTTGGCCTCTACGGGAGTGATTGGACAACGCATCAAAATGGATGCGTTACGCTCCAGCATTCCGCGCTTGTTAGAAAGTGTGAGTGAGACAGGTTCGGAGGCGGCGGCAAAAGCGATCGCGACGACGGATTTAGTCACAAAATCCATTGCGCTCGAAACGGTGATCGGCGATCGCCCAGTCAGAATTGGAGGCATTGCTAAAGGCTCTGGGATGATCCATCCCAATATGGCGACAATGCTGGCGTTTGTCACCTGCGATGCAGCCGTCTCACCTCATCTTTGGCAACAAATGCTCAGTCGGGCTGCCGATCAGAGTTTTAATCAAGTTACAGTCGATGGAGACACCAGTACAAATGATTCGCTGATTGCTCTGGCTAATGGAGAATCGCGAACCCCCTCCATCACCGACATGGGACCGGAAGCCGAAAAGCTAGAGGCAATGTTGACCGAGGTTTGCATTCACTTAGCCAAAGCGATCGCCCGAGACGGCGAAGGCGCAACCTGTCTAATCGAAGTTCGTGTCACGGGCGCGCCTTACGATGAAGCCGCACGGCGCGTTGCTCGCACGATCGCTGGATCATCGCTTGTTAAATCTGCCATTTTTGGACGCGATCCAAACTGGGGTAGAATCGCAGGGGCAGCAGGACGCGCAGGCGTGCCGTTTAACCAAGAAGAACTGGGTATTCAGCTTGGCGACTTCTTGCTTCTACAGAACGGGCAACCGCAGGAGTTTGATCGCAAAGCGGCAAACCAGTATCTGAAGCAGCAAGCCGAGGCGAGTGTAGGATCTTCCGTGGAGGGCTTAACTGGACAGTCGCTCGATCATCCAGTCGTGATTTCCGTAAGTATTGGCAACGGTTCTGCACAAGGTACGGCTTGGGGCTGTGACCTCAGTTATGACTATGTGAAGATTAACGCTGAGTACACCACATAACATAGTCTTGCAAATACTTTGTTGGTAGAAATCGCAGCTTTACTACTAGCGTCTGTAGAAAGATAAACAGCTAACTTTTCACTTACTAGACCAGGTGAATCATATCTTTATCATAAGACGCGAAGAGCAGATTGAACATAGTTACAATTCTTTGCGATCGCAAGGAGAAGTAATTTTGTGATTCCACCTTTTGATTGAATCACGACCTATCTTGAGATAGATCGGTTCCTCTACGGTGACACGTTAAGTTATTCACATGAGCAAACAAAGGCCAGCCGAAATAATTCCTCTGACCCGCTCAACCAACATCCCTTACTATGTTTCTCACCTATTTCTAACCCTCTATTTCTAACCCCTTATATTTAAACAAAAGAGTGTAGTAGATTTAAGTCTGCTGCACTCTTTTTAAGTACAATCTTATGCTCTTGGTTTTTGAGCTTGAATGACTTGTAAGCTACCGCCTGCATAGAGCACGCGATCGCAGTTTGCGAATCCGATGTTTGTAATCAAGTCTAAAAGATTGGTTTGAATTAATTGCCAAGCGGTTTTTGTCTCAAACAGCCAAAAAAATACAGCCAATCCAGGTGAGAACAACGGATTAGTTGGAGTATGAAAATCAACCATCGCAAAGTAACCTCCGGGCTTAAGAACTCGGTAGACTTCTTGCAAAATTTGCTTTAGCTGATCGGCCTCCATTTCGTGCATGGCCGCGCTTGTATGAACGAGATCAAACGTGTTGTTCGCAAGCGGCATCTCTTCTGCAAACGCCTGCACATATTCGGCTTCAGGAACGTTACGCTGAGCGCGTTGAATGGATAGAGGAGAGGCATCGAGTCCGGTGACGTGATGCGATCGCGCTACTAAAAACGCCGTGGTCTGACCGCTTCCACAACACAGATCCAAAACCATAGTTTCAGGTTCAATCGTGAGTCCTTGCAATGCCAACTGCCGAAATCGAGCTTCGCCACCAACGGCTAAGGCGGCAAGGCGGGAGATACTGTCGTAGAGCCATTGATAGCGGTAGCTGAGGTCGCGGAGGAAGGTTGCCATAGAGGGGATGAATGGAGTTTGATACGAAGGACTACAAGTTTAACGGCAAGTTTGAACTTCGTTTGAGAACGCTTGCAATCGTCATTTTTTCATCCTTCATGCTTGATCGAGCCTATCAATCTAACTTTGAAAAATTACTAGTCCGATTGCTCCAGTTTCCCCTCCTTGCAATTTCTTCGGAGTAGCGCTTGGCGCTCAGCGCCGTATCGACGGCTTGCTGTTGATCTCGCGCTGTGATCCACTGGTGATAGGTACGGGTATGAATAGCGACAGAATGACCCATCATTTTGGCGGCTACGGTATCTGGCAACCCGAAATGAATAGTTCGCACCGCCCAAGCGTGACGCAAATTATAGGGTGAAAATGGAATTTCATAGCGACGAAACTGAGCCGTAACGCGCTGACCAATCCGCTGTAGCGTTGTTTTCGTTAAATCGGTTTCGAGATCGGGTAGACGAATGTCTCGTAGCCCAAATTCGTCGATCCACTCCGGGTAGAATGCCCAAACTTGATGACTGCCCGTTTTTGTTGTAGGCAATACTTCAATCATCGTGTCCCCGATCGCTGTTTTATTTCGGCTTAAGCCAGAGAAATTGCAGAAAAAAACTTCGTGATTTCGGAGCCCGTAAGTTGCCATCACGCCATAGACAAACTGCCAAGCAGGATTCGGAATTTTTGCCCAATTGGAGACAATTTCTTCATCAGTTGGCAGCATCCGCGATCGCGTCTTGCTCGTGCCATAGTTTCCGGCTAAAGATTTCAGGTCAGTCGGTAACGGCAGCTTGAGAAACTGCGCTAACGCATTCAGGGTGGTGCAGCAGAGCTGACGACTGCGCGAATGGATCGCGGTTGAGTTGACCGTTTTATAAATGGCTTCTACCAGCGTCAAGTTAGGATGAGCGACCGCGATCGCATCAAGTTTTCTAATGTAAGGTGCATACGCTGAATCCCACGTCGTCTTGGTAGCCGCCGGGTTCTGTTGCCTAGGCAGTTCCGATAAGAAATTCTGCTCAAAGGCAGCTAACTGTTCGGATAAGCTCATCTGACTTAACCGTTTCCCGCCTAAAAACGTCTGGTAGTTTTGCCAATCAAACGTATCTTGCAAAAGTTGACCTGCAATAATTTTGACTTCTTGTTCGGCTTGTTTGAGACCGGCAGGCGTTGCGGGAAGCCCCAAACTCAGGCGCTGTTGGTGCGGACGCAGTTTAGCGCTACCGGGGCGGGGAGGCAGCGTTCCTCGCAAACAGAGCTTTGTGCCACGCCGCTCAATTTGTAAACCCATTTGCGCTGCTTTGAGGCGCTGGTTAAGCCGGGTAATTTTCTCTTCTAAAGCGTTGATTTCCGTCATGATTCTTTAACGTACAGCGTTGGATGCCCCACACCCATTCAACTCGAAATTTGTCAAGCTTTATTATTGGAGTCAACGCCTTGTATTGTGAAACAAAATTGCTAAATAAATTTGGCAATAGTAAAGTTAAAGCTTCGATTTTTAACACTATTATTTGTAGATTACTAGAGCCTTTCTTCGACCTGGCGGAGAAAGTGAAGAAAATATTGTTAAAATCGGTAACAAAGCTGAGAAAAATAAGGAACTTTCAGTAGCTATGGGTCGAATTGGGGTTTTGTTACTCAACTTGGGAGGACCAGACAAGCTAGAGGATGTACGTCCCTTCCTTTACAACTTGTTTTCTGACCCTGAAATTATTCGGTTGCCGTTCTCATGGCTTCAAAGTCCTTTAGCGTGGTTAATTTCTTCGTTAAGAGCCAAAAAATCACAGGCAAATTATCAGCAAATTGGTGGCGGTTCTCCTCTGCGTCGCATTACTGAAGAGCAAGCCCGCGCTTTAGAAGAAAAGCTGCGTCAGGGGGAGCATGACGTGACAGTGTACGTTGGAATGCGCTACTGGCATCCGTTCACCGAAGAAGCGATCGCACAGATCAAGCGCGATCGCATCGAGAAATTGGTTATCCTTCCGCTCTATCCTCAGTTTTCGATTAGTACAAGCGGTTCGAGTTTTCGCCTACTGGAGCAACTTTGGGACAAAGACCCCGCGCTTCAAAAGATTGACTATACGGTTGTCCCGTCTTGGTACCAAAGACCGGGTTACTTGCAGGCGATGGCAGATCTCATTGCTCAAGAACTCGATCGCGCTCCAGACCCAAACAGTGTTCATGTTTTCTTTAGCGCTCACGGCGTGCCTGTAAGCTATGTGGAAGAAGCAGGCGACCCCTATCAACGCGAGATCGAAGACTGCACCGCGTTGATTATGCAAACCCTAAACCGACCGAATGAGTATACGTTGGCGTATCAAAGCCGCGTGGGTCCAGTGGAATGGCTACAGCCGTACACCGAAGATGCGATCAAAGAACTGGCAGCAAAAGGGGTTCAAACCCTAGCCGTGGTTCCAATTAGCTTTGTCTCAGAGCATATTGAGACGCTGCAAGAAATCGATATGGAATATCGGGAGATTGCAGAGGAAGCAGGGATTGAGCATTTCCAGCGGGTGGCGGCGCTCAATACTCATCCTGTGTTTATTCAAGACTTGGCGGACTTAGTAACAGACGCGCTAGATTCCCCCGCGATCGCCTTCTCTGAGGTAATTCGTCCAGAGAAAAACATGAAGATGTATCCCCAAGAGAACTGGGAATGGGGGATGACCACGTCAGCAGAGGTCTGGAATGGTCGTCTGGCAATGCTGGGGTTAATCGCACTGATTGCAGAAATCTTGTCGGGTCATGGTCCCTTGCACGCGCTGGGGATTATGTAATTTGGCCAGGAGATAAAGATTTGCGTCGAAGGCTAGGGTTAATCTCCAGCAGGTTGTTATTTTGGGTCAGTCTTCACCAGGCAGATACGAAAACGACATGTCTATTTCTTTGTTGGCAGATGCAGGGCAGCGGTTAGAACAGGCCCTGAAATACACGTCACTGTCGGATGACGCGATCGCATCACTGCGCCATCCCAAAGCTAGTCTCACGGTCTCGATTCCGGTTCGCCGAGATGATGGTTCGCTGAGCGTTTTTCAGGGCTATCGCGTCCGTTATGATGATTCGCGAGGCCCAGGAAAAGGCGGCGTGCGCTATCATCCGAGCGTGACGCTCGATGAAGTCCAGTCGTTAGCATTTTGGATGACATTTAAATGCGCGGTGCTGAATCTACCGTTTGGTGGGGCAAAGGGCGGCATCGCTGTGAATCCTAAAGCCTTATCGCGACTAGAACTAGAGCGATTGAGTCGGGGCTATATCGCCGCGATCGCAGACTTTATTGGCCCTGATGTAGACATTCTTGCTCCCGATGTTTACACCAACTCGATGGTCATGGGCTGGATGATGGATCAATACAGCATCATTCAACGCCGCTCGAGTCCGGGTGTGGTGACGGGCAAACCGATTACAATGGGAGGCAGTTTGGGGCGAGACACGGCGACCGCAATGGGCGCTTTTTTTGCGATCGAAACGATGTTGCCAAAATTTGATCTCATCCCTCAAAATACAACCGTTGCGGTGCAAGGATTTGGAAATGCCGGGGCCACGATCGCAGACCTCCTGTTTCAAGCTGGATACAAAGTTGTTGCGGTGAGCGATTCTCAAGGGGCAATCTATTGTAAAACCGGATTAGATATTCCAAGTGTTCGAGCATTTAAGGATGCGACTCGTAGCATTAAAGCGGTTTACTGCGATCGCACGGTTTGCAGTATTGTGGATCACGATGCAATGAGCAATGCCGATCTTTTAGCACTAGATGTAGACATTCTGATTCCTGCCGCGTTAGAAAATCAGATTACGGACGCGAACGCACGTGATGTCAAAGCAAAACTGATTTTTGAAGTCGCGAACGGCCCTATTACATCAGACGCCGACCAAATCTTGCAGCAAAACGGAGTTTACGTTTTTCCCGATATTTTGATCAATGCTGGAGGCGTTACGGTTAGCTACTTTGAGTGGGTACAAAACCGCAACGGTATGTATTGGACGCTCGAAGATGTGAATCAACAGCTTCAACGCAAAATGATCGAAGAAGCCGAGTGCATCTGGACGATTGCTCACTCGCGTTCAATCCCGCTGCGAACTGCCGCTTACGTTCATGCTCTAGAACGATTGGGAGAAGCGATCGATGCCAAAGGAACCCGCCGCTACTACAACGGGCATTAGCTACAACGGGCATCAACTATAGTTTGGAAGTATTTAATGTGGTGAGAGATACAATCGCGGTTATCACCGTTGCCGAATCTCAGATCGAATCGCTGCTGCCGAACGAAATTTTGCAAGTGCGATCGCTAGAGATATTCGAGCACAAGTAGCAACGATTGATACCTTTGTCGCATCGTCAAAGCCCAAACTAAAAATCGAGCGCTTCGCACCAAGAAGGGTAAAAGAAAGAAGAGCAAAAGGCAAAAGAGCAAGGGGGTAAAGGGTTAAGGAGTCCTCGGCACAGAACAAACAACACGAAAACTGAGGTCGCTGTCGCGCCCCCCCGCCTCATAGTTGAGGCGAGACGCAGAATCGCAAGACCACGGAGGATTGTTCCAGGAACCGCCCCGCAGCAGTCGATCCGGCTTCTCAGCATTTGTTAGCCATGCTGATCCATCAACAGGAGCACCTTCATAGTTGTCATGCCAAGGATCAGCGCACCATTCCCATACATTGCCGTGCATGTCGTATAACCCAAACGCATTGGGCGAAAAACTGCCTACATCCGTCGTTTGCTCCCGAAAGATTCCTTTTGGTCCATCGCCATAATTCCCTGGATAAGTAGTATCTCCATGTTTCCAATCTGTACCCCGATAATTTGCAAGGTCAGTTGTAATCGTTTCTCCAAAATGAAACGGCGTTGTTGTTCCTGCGCGGCAAGCATATTCCCATTCGACTTCGCTGGGTAAACGATAGGGTTTTCCGGTTTTTTTGGATAAGCGATCGCAAAACTCAACTGCCTCATCCCAAGACACAGATTCAACAGGTCGATTTGCGCCTTTGAAGTTGGATGGATCAGGAGCAATATCGAGATTGACTTTTGGGAGACGTGCGATCGCGCTCCATTGATCCTGAGTGATTGGATATTTGCCCATGAAAAAGGGTGCGATTGTCACTTTGTGAGGTGGCTTTTCACTGCCATGCTCCGTCGAACCCATTGTGAATGAGTCACTTGGAATCGATACCATATCTAGCTTGAGAAAGTCTTCACTGAAATATTCAGCGCGACCGGGACGATGATCAATTTGTTCTCCTTTGGCGTTAACAGTAATGATGTTAAATGTGAATGTCTCAAGTGTGGAAGTGTCTTCTATAAGCAGCTCATCAGACAACAGCATAGAATATAGTTCTGTCAGGGATTGAAATCCTTGTGTGCTTTCTCTAATCACTTCTGCTGTGATCGCCTCTACATTTTCATCGGTGAGATTGAGTTCTTTTTGCAAAGCTTTAAGTTCTTGAAGCGTACGATCTCCCAATGGATATTCCAACTCAATTTCTTCTCGCAAAACCTCTTCATACTCTTGCAAATTGTGCTGATGCTGGCGATGCGGCTCCAGCACTTCAGCTTCGATCGCCACCGCTTCTTCAGGAGTGAGTCCAAGCGAGAGCGATCGACGATTCAACACTCGACGCCCAGCAGGACGAATGATTCCATCTTGGCTAAATTCCTCAACTGTCGAACGATATAGCAACTTTGGATCGCTGACAGGTGAATTTGCTAGAAAAATTTTCTCACCCTCTTGCAAAATATATCGCTGAGGGCGCATTGAAGGAGCGGCTTTGCTTACTCTGGTCTTGGCATAATCGTGCAACTCATTGACCGAAATCTTGCCATCGCGGTCAAGATCCGCCGCTCCAGTTTCAATGCCTTCAACTAAATAGCGAGTATAGATCGCTAACTCTTCTCCCTTGCGCTCAAACGAATATTCCACCGCAGAAGACGACGTAAGCACAATCCGACCTTCACCACCCAACTGCTGCTTAAAATCGATCGTCCCTTCTGCATATCTGGCAATCATGCCTTCCCCGAACGCACCACTGTTGCAACAATCTAAAATCACAACTTGACGCTTAGAGTCGCAGTTTTCCATCACATCATGCACGAAACCAGCAGGAACAGCCGTCCCTTTGTTGAGCTTGCCTTGAGGGTTTTTTCTGGTGCTACGGCTTGTAGAAATAGAACTTGCCAAACTCATCAGTTATCCCATGCCCAGAAAAATAGAGCAGCAGCAAATCATCTTCCTGGCAATTGTCGAACAAGGTAGAAATTGCATTTTGCATCGTGAGCAGATCAGGATTTTGAAGCGGCGTAACCTGATCAAATCCGCCGATTGCTGGATGCTGCAAAACCTGCCGCATTGCCTCAACATCTTTCGCCGCCGCAGGCAATGGGTTTAGTCCAGGCTCGTATTCACTCACTCCAATTAATAGCGCAACCTTCGCCATAGTCTTACATCGACTGCGAAAGCCGCTTGATTGTTTCTTCAGCCGCCGCCAGTTCTTCCCGACTGCTGGCTTCAAGCTCTACTTCTCGACCATCGGCAAACTTGGCTTTAATTTTGATCGGCTTATTGCTAAGGCGATCGCCCATAAACCCAAACAAGGTTTTGAGGCTAGCAACACTCACTTCTGCTTGAAGCAATCCCCAGAGAAACGCACCCAAAGCGCGATTTCCTTCTGGTGGGTTGGGATCGACCACGCGATCAACTGTGACACCATCGAGCGATCGCATCTGTTGCCAGAGGGTTTGCGTCAGTTTTTCCTGCTTTTCGGGACTGGAATCAGGATCTCGAAACGTAAATGTAAGCTCAACTTTGGGGGCTGTCGTCATTGCAAAACCTACTACACCTAACGTAGAGGACTAGACTGAATTCTAACCTTTCTCCACTGAATTTACGGGACTTTAAGAGTTCACAAGTAGTCATCATGAATGTTCCGAAAGCATTTTGCTCATTGGTAATGCGGTTCCTTGGTCAAATGAACTCAACCTGTCTTTGAATATCCACTAAATCAAGCACTTCTTAAACTAGTATGAAACTCCGAACGATTGCAGCTTCCATCCGCGTCGATTGAGGTTTTGTTACGTTAACTAGCGGTCTTGTCGCAATCAAACCAGAGTTGATCGGCGCAGAACCTGATCATGTCCGCACGATCGCAGCTTTCATCGCGACAAAACATGGTTTGATCGTAACAAAACCTGGTTGTGTCTTAACAAAAGATGGTTTGGTCGCAACAAAACCTGGTTTCATCGCAACAAAACCTAGTTTCATTCGTTCTAAACTCAAACTCCTGCAATCATGCCGCCTAATAAAATAAAGCCAATCCAAACGTTTTGCTTGAAAAATTGGGCATAGAGAGGATGGGGAACAGTAGGCTGCGACAATCTGTAATACTGCCACGCCCAGCCAATCGCAGCAATGCCTAAGCTGATCCAGAACGCCCAATTGAGATTCATCACAACGCCTAATTTCACTAAAACTACGACTGTGCCAACATAGAACGCCGCGATCGCATGAGACACATATTGGCCAAAAAACAAGGCGCTCGACTTCACGCCAATGCGCCGATCGTCCTCGCGATCACTCATCGCATAGACCGTATCAAATCCCAGCGTCCATAACACCGTTGCGCCCCACAGTAACCATGTTTCTTGACCCAGACATGCCGTTGGTGCCGGACCCGCGCAACTAACCGCACTCCAGCTAATCAAGACAGCAAATCCCCACGCGATCGACAACACGAGTTGTGGAACCGGAAACACGCGCTTTGCGCCCGGATACAGCACGATGACCGGAACAGCGGCCACACAGAGCCAAAACGTGAGCGGATTGAGAAACCGCGCCAGTCCCGCCGCGCACAACAGGGAAACTATTCCCACTGCAATGCCGACTTTAAGAGAGAGCGCCCGCGAGGCTAACGGGCGATCGCGCGTCCGCTCAACGTGTGGATCGATGTTGCGATCCCACAAATCATTTGCCACACAGCCCGCCGCACTCGTTGCCAACGTTCCTAAAACAATGACACCGACCAATAACCAGGGAGGCGTTCCCCGCGCCGCTAAAAACACCGCCCACAGCGCCGGAATCATCAAAATTAACCGTCCTTCGGGCTTATGCCAGCGCAAGAGACGCACGATCGCTCGCCAAGTGGGTTCGGGGGTTGTCAACATAGGAATGAAGAACGCTAAATTGAGTGAGCCGTTAATTAAAAATCTAGCGGTTTTTGACTAAGATACGGTCGATTTTCCGGAATTGGAGTAGAAACCGTTTTAGAACCTCTTAAGATGATTTTGTCGGCTGCAATGCCCGGACGCTTCACCAATCTTTGGAGAAGAATAGCGGGTCTGAACACCGTGTCCTACTAAAGCGTACCGAGCTTGTCATGGTTACTTCTTCCTCCGAACCTAAAAATAGTCTGATTAATCTGCCGACCTTGCCATCGAGCCAAGCCCGCATTCTCGCTGCGATCGATGTCGGGACAAACTCGATTCACATGGTCGTGGCTCAAATTCAGCCAGAGCTTCCTGCGTTTTCGATCATTGCTAGAGAGAAAGCAACGGTTCGGCTAGGCGATTTTTGTGAGCAAACCGGACGACTGACCGAAGCAGCAATGGAACGCGCGATCGCGGCGCTCAAACGCTGTCAAGAGGTAGCAAAGAGCCTCAATGCCGAACAAACGATCGCGGTGGCAACGAGCGCAGTTCGGGAAGCTCCGAATGGACACGAATTTTTGCAACGAGTCGAAGACGAACTGGGGCTGATCATCAATCTCGTCTCGGGTACAGAAGAAGCGAGGCGGATCTATCTCGGGGTGCTGTCGGGAATGAACTTCCACAGCAAGCCGCACATCATCATTGACATTGGCGGCGGCTCTACCGAACTCATTTTAGGTGACGGACACGAACCCCGTACCCTCAGTAGCACCAAAGTGGGAGCAGTCCGCCTCACGGCCGAGAAAATCACCACCGATCCCATCAGCAATAGTGAATTTCAGCGGTTGCAAGCCCACATTCGCGGCATGTTTGAGCGCCCCGTTGATGAGCTGAAAGCCCACTTAGAGCCGTCGGAACATCCCCGGATGATTGGCACGTCGGGCACCATCGAAACTCTAGCGGCTCTGCATGCCCGTGAGAAGTTTGGCACTGTGCCAGCGCCCCTAAATGGCTATGAAATGACCCAGAAGGACGTGCGCGAAGCGGTCAGTCGATTGAAAAAAATGAGCTTTTCAGAGCGGTTAGCCGTTCCGGGTTTGTCAGATCGGCGGGCAGAAATCATTCTGGCGGGCGCATTGATTTTGCTAGAAGCGATGACGATGCTAAAGGTGGACACAATCGTGATCTGTGAGCGATCGCTCCGAGAAGGCGTTATTGTCGATTGGATGCTCGCCCACGGGTTAATCGAAGATCGACTGCGCTATCAGAGTTCGGTGCGGCAGCGTAATGTCCTGAACGCTGCTCAGAAATTTCAGGTGAATTTAGAGCACAGTCAGCGAGTGGCAGAGTTCGCGCTGAGCCTGTTTGATCAAACTCAAGGCGTTTTACACCAGTGGACGAGTGAAGAACGAGACCTACTGTGGGCAGCCGCGATTCTACACAACTGCGGACATCATGTGAGCCATTCTTCTCACCATAAGCATTCCTATTACCTCATTCGCAATTCAGAACTCTTGGGATATACCGAGATTGAAATCGAAGCGATCGCGAACCTCGCCCGCTACCACCGCAAAAGCGGCCCCAAGAAACGCCACGAAAACTATCGCAGTCTCACCAGCAAACGCCACCGGCGCGTAGTAGAGCAACTATATCCATTACTCCGCTTAGCCGTTGCCTTAGATCGACGGCAAATTGGCGCAATTCAATCCGTGCAGTGTCAATATTCTTCTGATTCGCGCGAGCTTCGGCTGCAACTCCAGCCATCTGACCCCTTGGATGACTGTGCGCTTGAATTGTGGAGTCTCGACTACAAGAAAAGCAGCATGGAATCCGAGTACAACATCAAGCTTGTTCTAGTTCTGCAACCTGCACCTACTGAAGCTTAGAAACTCAGTCGTTCTAACTAGGTAAGAATACAGGAGTAATTGTGCCTGATTCTATCCTTGAGACGTGTTGCGATCCTTTAGAGCCTGCGTAGCGTTTTCTCTGAAGTTGCGCTAATCGCGGGTTTCAACAGATTTTCTACAATAGACTTGCCTGAATCCAGAATTGAGGGATGAAGGCAGGTTGCTCAACTTAGTGTGAACTATTTAAAAGAATCCTCCTATAGATGGGCTAAAGCTATTCACTAGAAGGATGATGACGAGTTGAGCATTTTCTACACTGCCTACATTAAGACTCTGATATTAGTGTTTTTAGCATTAGTCAGACACGACTCCTTAATGGAAATGCATTCGTCTCACGTTCTCCTTGGATGAAGAGTGAGGCTTTTGCTTTAGCAAAATGGAGAAAAAGTAATGCTTTATAGTTTAGAAACTATATTGAAAGTAGGCACTCAAGCCTTGATACAGATTCCAGTAGAAACGGGCATTTTTACGCTAGAAGAAGATTTCGCATTCTCTGGCTTTCAGTTTCTACTAGCAATGCTTTCAGGGTTAGCAATGGCATTTGCTTTCCAATTTCTATTAACAAATCTTGCGGTTGCATTTGTTGCTAGTCCAGGCACACCATCAGGTTTAGAAGATGACTCTGATAGCCTTGGCGATGCCGTTCGCGGCATTGAGACAAAATTAGGATTTTTTGTGTTGCTATCAGCGACAATCTCGCTGTTTGCCGCAAGTTTTCTAGCAGTAAAGCTAAGTTTAGTTAGCAGTGCAGTACTAGGTGCGATCGTAGGCGTCGTGCTGTGGTCTATTTACTTCTGTCTGCTCGTTTGGCTCGGTTCTAATGCTGTCGGGTCGTTGATTGGGTCTTTTGTCAGTACGGCAACGTCGGGCATTCAAGGCATGATGGGCGCAGCCACAGGCGCGATCGGAGTGAATGCTGCAAGAAATCAGGCAGTTTCAACCGCAGAAGAGATTACGGCGGCAGTTCGTCGGGAGTTGACATCGGGATTTGATCCTGACCGCATTCAGACGACGCTTCAGAGTTCACTCAGCAATTTGCAACTGCCAAAGCTAAATCTCGATACTGTTGGAGATCAGTTTGAAAGGATATTGCGAGAGTCAGACCTCAAAGACATTGCGAACAGCGACTTTCTCAAGACGATTAATCGCCAATCTTTTGTTGATTTGATTAGCGATCGTACCGATTTATCGAGACAAGACATTAATCAGCTTGCCGATCGCTTGGAAAGTGTTTGGCAAAACGCCACCAGTCAGTCGGGGCAACAGGATGCTGTCTTGCAGTTGACTGATCTATTGAAATCGGCAACCCCTGAAGACCTGAATTCTGAACAACTGACGGGAAAGCTTGATCAGCTTGTTAAAACTGTTTCAAGCACGGTTACACCGGGCGGTAGCTTAACGAATCGAGCGTTGCAATTCGGATTTGCTTCCCTTCTAGGACAAGTCATTAAAAATACAGACCTTTCTGATCTCGATGTTGAGAAGATTTCTGGTCAATTGCAACAGCTTAGAGACAGCTTGCAAGGACAAGCTAGTAAGTTGGGTCAGCAAGTTGCTAAGCCGAGCAAGCCCTTTAGCGTGATTCGAGCCGACCTCGAAAACTACCTGTTGTTCTCACCAACATGGAAGCTCAATCGAGAAACAGTCAAGAAAGAATTTCGAGATGTGATTTACGATCCGCAAGCCGATCCAGGTGCGATTCGGCAGGAGTTAGAGTCCATCGATCGCGACTATTTCATCGAACTGTTGTCGTCGCGGGATGACTTCCTGCCTGAGCAAATTGAAGATCTGGCAACCTATCTAGAAGAAATTCGGGATGAGGTATTTAGTTCTGTTCAGACGGCTGAATCAGAAACGCAATCTCAGAATCTTAGAGGTCGGGTCGAGGACTACTTCCGATCGACAGGACAAGAGGAACTCAACCCAGACGCGATCGCGCATGACTTTAAAGCCCTTCTAGAAGACCCAGAAGCGGGTTTAGATGCGCTGAGCCAACGTCTCGGACAGTTTGATCGAGATACATTAGTCAGTCTGCTGGAGCAACGTCAAGATTTTGACTCCGAGCGGGCTAACCAGATTGTGGAGCAGCTTGAGAGTGCGCGCGATCGCGTGTTATCAAACGCAAGAGAAGCGCAAGAGCGGGTGCACTCTCAAGCGCAAGAACTGAGAACGAGGGTTGAAGACTACCTGCGGAACACTCAGAAAGAAGAACTCAATCCAGAGGGCATTGAGCGGGATCTCAGCGCGTTGCTTGACGATCCACAAGCCGGACTGAGGGCACTGCGAGAAAGACTTTCGCAATTTGATCGCGATACATTGGTGCAACTGTTGAGCCAACGCCAAGACCTCAACGAAGAGCAAATCAACCAGGTGCTAAATCAGATCGAATCGATTCGCGATCGCATTCTCCACGCTCCGGGACAAGTTGCGGGCAAAGCGAAGGAGCAGTACCAGCAGACCATCAGCGCGATCGCAGATTATCTTCGCCAAACGAATCTAGATGAACTTGATCCAGACGGCATTCAACGGGATCTCACCACGTTGTTGAATGACCCGAAAGCAGGAGCATCTGCCTTACAAGGTCGCCTTGCTCAAGTCGATCGCGATACGCTGGTGCAACTGTTGGCTCAGCAGGGGAACCTAAGCGAAGAGCAAGTAAATCAGACGATTGATCAAGTGCAAGCTGCGATTCGCAATACCGTCAAGGCTCCTCGTCGTCTTGCCAGCCGTGCCCAAAAGCAGGCAATAGATTTTGAAGCAAGTCTAGAAGACTATCTGCGGAATACGCAGAAAGAAGAACTGAGTCCAGAGGGCATCAAACGCGATCTGCAACTCTTGCTTCAGCATCCGCAGGCAGGACTGAGCAGCTTAGGCGATCGCGCCTCGCAGTTCGATCGCTCGACGTTTGTCGCCCTGCTCTCTCAGCGAGAAGACCTCTCCGAAGAAGAAGCTAATCGGATTGCAGACCAAATTGAGTCTAACTTCAAGTCAATTGTTGAACAGATTCAAAAGGTGCAGCAGACCGTTCAATCCAGTGTGGATAGCGTGTTTAGCAAGCTTCGCGACTCTCTCAACTCGCTGGAGCGCCCTGAACTCAACTACGACGGCATCAAGCAAGATTTCAGTACCTTGTTTGATGATCCCCAAGCTGGCTTTGAAGCTCTGCGCGATCGCTTGAGTGCATTTGATCGAGATACCTTGGTGGCAGTTCTGAGTGCCCGTGAGGACATTTCGGAAGCAGATGTCAACCGAATTATCGATCAAGTTGAAGGAGTGAGAAACAGCGTATTGCAACGTGCTGAACGCATCCAGCAAGAAGCTCAAAACCGAATCAAGTCGATTCAACGTCAAGCGAAGAAGCAAGCCATTGAAACTCAAAAAGTGGCAGCAGGTGCAGCGTGGTGGCTGTTTAGTGCCGCTCTGTCGTCCCTAATTGCCTGTGCGATCGCAGGCTTCATTGCAGTGTAATGCCGTAACAAACCGTCTAAAGCGATCAAAAATGAATAATTTATGATCGCTTTAGTAACGCTTTTAGCAAAACATTGAAATCAAATTAACAACACCTAATACAAGGAGACTAGTCATGTATACAGAAACACCAGAAACTGAAACTGTGGCACTTCAGAACGAACCTCTAGCCTCAGACTCGGCATCAGGTCTAGAATCATCAAGTAGCCAAGATGTAACCCTTGAGGCGTCGCAATGGTGGTCGCACAATAAGCATAAGATCTCAGCATTCTTTAGAGATCCTTTCAGCTATTTTTCTAGTTTTTGGCAGCAGTACAAACCTATCTTCGTCATGCTGGGTTGGATTCTGCTCGCGATCGTGGGAGTTCGCTTAACCTTGGCTCTATTCAGTGCGCTGCTCGATGTAGTTGCAAGTGTTCCTTTATTGTCACCCTTGCTTGAGTTGGTTGGCATGGGCTACACAGGTTGGTTTGTCTATCGCTACTTGCTCAAAGCATCTAACCGTCAGGAGCTTTCTCAGAAATTTGACCAGGTTAAAACCGAGGTGGTAGGAGGCTGAGAAGTGATGTAAGAGAGAAGCAATGTTGAGAGAGCGGCAATGCTCACTCGGGTTAGAAGTGCTTAGTTTAAGTACTTGCCTGAAGGCTGAATGTGACGTTTGAAGATGTTTCTCACCTTTATCCTTTACTTCTCTTGAGGTTAAGCCAATGGGTTTGAATCCGTGATCCAAACCCATTGGCTGATCATTCCAGCGACAGAGTTTCAAACGCGCCCTAATACAGAGACGCTTCTATATCCGGCTCTATAGCATTAGAGCCGGATATTAACTATTAGGCACTGCTCTACAGGCTTCAAGCTCAACACTATAATTTTAGGAAAATTAAAACAATGGCTTTAACTCAGCGCAATGAACTTGTAAGCAATCACAGACGAGCGGTTGGCGTATTTTCGAGCCGTCGGGACGCTGAAAACGCCCTTCACGAACTCAGCGCTTCCGGGTTTAACATGGATCACGTTTCTGTTGTTACCCGAGACACACAGCATCGAGATGGTCTAGCAGGTGCAGAGGTCAAAGAGCGGGTAGGAAACAAGGCAGACGAGGGTGCAGGCGTTGGCGCAGTATCGGGAGGGGCGCTAGGCGGTTTGACTGGGCTGCTAGTTGGTCTAGGAACACTTGCTATTCCTGGAGTGGGGCCGATCATGTTGGCAGGCGCGGCAGCAACTGCGATCGCAACGACTCTAGCTGGCGGCGCGATCGGAGCGGCAAGCGGCGGATTACTTGGCGGACTGATTGGATTAGGCCTTCCCGAGAAAGAAGCTCGCCACTACAATGAGCGAGTTGAGCAAGGCGACTATCTGGTGATAGTCGATGGTACAGTGGACGAAATTCACCGGGCTGAATCACTGCTCAAGCGTCAAGGCATTCGAGATTGGACGGTGAATGAGATTCCCGTTGCAACCGCTAACCAAACCCAAACCGCTGTCGAGCACGCATCGCCAGTTGTAGCTCCTCTTACGTCGAGCGACGCTACTTTAACCCAACGCGATCTAAACCAACGCGATCGCGCACCTAGAGACGAATCAGTCAAGCTGTACGAAGAACGGTTGGTCGTAGACAAAGACCGTGAAAAAACGGGGGAAGTCACCGTCAACAAGCGAGTTGAGACGGAAACTGCACAAGTATCTGTTCCCATCGAAAAAGAGCGGGTCGTGATTGAGCGCGTCACACCGACCGCCGCAGCAGGAGTAGCTCCGGGTAGCGATGCCTTTCACGAGGGCGAAGCAGTGCGAGTGGAGGTCTATGAAGAAACTCCGGAAATTCGCAAAGAAGCCTTCGTGCGTGAGGAAGTAGGTATCCATAAAGAAGTTACCCAGGAAACAGTCCGGGCTGAAGAAACTCTACGTCGGGAAGAACTCAATATCGATACCCAGGGTCATCCTACTGTTAACGATCCTAGCAACACGAACACTCGCGATCGTGCGTAAACATGCGAAGTAGTCACGCACAATCGTCTTGAGTCGGTTCAGCTCGTCGATCGTGCCGCTACGCTCGCTCTATTTCAAGCACATTAATAAATCAAGTTCAAACACATTAATAAATCAAGGCAATGAAAAGATTGACTCTAGCGCTACTCAGTAGCATTCTAGCGGCAGGCGTAGTGGCGTGCGACAACGCGGCAAAAACGAGTAGCAGTGCCCCTGATACAGTTGAGTCCAGCAGCCCCGCTCCTGGAGCAGCAAATAACGCTGAAACGCTTGACAAATCCACGGCTAAAACGGGTCAAGACGATGCGATAAGTGAGACTCGACGTAGGCAGTTGAATGCTGATATCCGTGCTCGTGAACAGCGCGACCAAGCGGGTGGCAATGACGGTCAGCGAGCTGATGGTGATCTTAAAAGCGAGGTGAGATCGAAGCTAGAAGCGAATTTACCCGCAAGCGCTCTTGCGGTCGATGCGAAAGACGGAGCCGTCACAGTCACGGGAACTGTAGTTGACAAAAAACAATTACAGAAAATTGAGCCTTTGGCAAAGCAGATCAAAGGCGTTAAAAGTGTTGAGGTGAAAGCAGCACTTACATCTGCTGCAAAACCTGAACCACCAAAGCCTGAATCAAAGGTTCCTATAAAAGATCAGACCAGTAAGCAGTAAGTCCTCCGTCAGCAGATTGTATAAAGTGTCCACAGTTTGTGTACTGTGGACACTTTGATCTTTTGATCGCTAATTTTGTAGACATATTGATCAGCTTCGATATCGCGTCACAAAAACGCAATCAATGGCGTCTTGGCAAGGGCAATGCAATATTGTCAAACCACAGCTACAACACTGGTTGATCTAACTGGTAGCAATGTGGGTACTTTCAAGGAGATAGGCGTTGCTACCTCCTCAGCACTTCCAATTACTGGAGTGTACCTTTGAATTTGTCGTGGCAAATTCAAAGAATGGACAACATTTTCTAATGTTTTTTCTAATGTTATAGTACAAGTATTCTATTTGTAATTTTGCAGAGGAAGCAGGCTGGCTGCATAAACGAGCATGACTCAATCGGTTAAGTTTCGCTTATTTGGCAATGGAGATTCAGGTCAAGGAATGCTATTTGGGCAAGCCGCGATCGCGTGTGGAGACCTTCTGAGTCAGCCCGACAGAGTGCAACGAACGCGGGATGGTGACCCCTGCATTCGCCTAGAGTTAGCCGAACTTCGGACCCTCCAATCGGCTTTAGAAGCACAAGGCTATGAAATTTCAATCCTCAGAACGAAACGTGCCCCGATTGGGCTAGGAAAAAAGACCGCTTCTCTCATGGGTGAAGCGGCTCCGATCGTAGCAGAGGTGTTAGGACTACCGCTCTCGCAGACTCAAACGGCTAAGCCATTAGTTCGATTTCCAAAAGAACGAGTCGCCGAAGTGCAACAACGGCTAGAAGCCGATGGATTTGTCGTCACCGTGGCCGAGATTCAATCCAACCTTCCACCCAAAGCTGTCTTTCGGCTCAAGGAAGACGATGACGGAGAGGAAACCTATTTTCTGTTTGATGCCTCTGCCCAGAATGTAGCCGAGGCGTTGGGATGCGCATTATCACAAACGCCGGGAGGACGACCCAAACTGGTGATGACGCGACAAGAGTACAAGCGTGCTAAAGCGCAGTTAGTCCAACTGGGATTTGATATTTCCCTCAAAGATCTAAAGCTGAAGGCCAAACTGCTGGTGTCGGATTCGACTATGCAAAGTGCTGTCTTAGTGGGTGATGATGCGCTAGAAGCTGCCGCGCTTTTAGACAAAGAGTTGCGCTACACTGCACCGACTGCTAAAACAGGCGCTCCTCTACCCATGCTTGTCCTTTTATCCTCAGATGATGTTCATCGCGCCCAAGCGGTGCTGGAGTCTAACGGCTATGAAGTAGCGCTGGAATTTCGGGAAGCTGGCAAAGTTGCAAATGTCTCCATTTACAGCAATGGTGGAGTTGTGTTTGGAGAGGCTGCCGCGATCGTGGCTGATCAGTGCAATCTTCCGTTAGAGGTAGCGCAAGCAACCGGAAATCAAATGGTCAAAGTACCAATGGAGCAACTGGAGACGGTGCGATCGCATCTGGTCAATCAGGGATACAAAATCAACGAATCTCAGCGTCGTAGCCAAACTCATCAGTCACCGCAAGCTGACTCGCGAGTTGCTAAGATTACAGTTTTATCTGGAGATTTTGTCCTGTTCAAGACTGCTGCAGAACGGACTGCGGCTTGGTTAGAAACATCTGTTCAGAAACAGGGAAATCAATCGATCTTAAAGCTACCCATAACTCAGCTTCAGTCCGTCAAAACGTTTTTAGAAGCAGAAGGATTTGCAGTCGAGGAGCGTCATATTGCTGCGCTGTCTGTGTAGTCCAGCAAATCGGCATAGAGGAACGGTGCTGTGAAGGCTACGATCAAATCGCTTGACCCCCGTTAGGAGTTAACCCTCGTGATTACGCAAGCTCAAGAGAAACGCAGCTATACCGCCGAAGAATACCTTGAATTTGAAGTCAACTCAGCAGAGCGACATGCCTACATTGACGGTGAAATTATTCTTATGGCAGGCGGACTTCCAAATCACAATAAAATTGCTGGTAATCTTCTTAGCGTCCTCAACTTTGGGCTAAAACGCCAGCCTTACGATATTTTTATCACCGATCAGCGGCTTTGGATTCCCGAAAAGCGCACTTATACTTACCCTGATGTCATGCTCATGGCGCAACCCATCCAATATCAAGAGGGTCGCCGTGATACCCTAATCAATCCACTTTTGATTGCAGAGGTGTTGTCTCAATCAACCCGCAGCTATGACAAAGACGAAAAATTTACCGCCCATCGCACTATTTCTTCGTTCCAAGAATATCTCCTCATCGATCAAGATGTAATGCACGTCGAACACTACATCAAGACCGCCGATCGCGAATGGACGTTTCGAGAATACGACGCCGAAAGCCAGCTAATCTCCCTTGCCTCTGTGCCGTGCCAAATTGACTTGGCGGATCTCTACGACAAGATTGACTTTAACACGCTCGAAGAGGCTGCAAGTCAGGAATAAGAAGCAGCCCATCACATTGATCGATCCAACTCTCTTAGCGCTTGTCGAAATGCCTCAAAGCCAGTAGTGGAGTGCAACTTGAGCGGTTCAGTTGAGAAGACATAGTACACATCTCCGGTATCAGTCACTTCAAAATCAGCAAAGCATTCTCGCGCCCACAGATCAAGATAACGGCGCGCGATCGCAGGCTCTAACCGCGCCACACTCGCAAACTCAACCAGCGAAATTCGTCCCTTGTTTAATTGCAACAAGCGAAAGAAGCGATCTTGAATCGAACGGCGCTTGGCGATCGAACTCATATAGAGCAACAGTCCCCCGATCGCAGAGGGCGCTAAACCAAAGAAGATCAGCAGCGTGTAGAGAATTGCGATCGCCCATCCTGGCGGATGGCTTAACAGCAGCGCCATCACAATTCCAACCGACACCGTTCCACCACTGACCAGAAACAAACTGCCCGCAACTTTTCCAGCGACGCTCCAAATTCGATTCATAGCCGCATCCTGCCTGCTCAGCAAAACCGATAAATTTACCCTCACCCTAACTTGTTTTATCGCCTTTGAGGGATGGTTGTTACGGCGGTTTACCCCCCCTAACCAGCCGCAAGCCGCGACTTGGGTTTCTGTCTAGAGAACAATTCCATCCTCGATCATCTGGATTTAAGCTACGGTGAGGAAAGACGCCGACGAAGCGTATAGTTAGCTTCCTATTATTGCCACCTACCTCACCACCGATATGTTTTCACGCCTTGTCCAGACCAGTTCCCGTCAAGGAGAAATTGTTGAAGTCGTTCTCCGCAACGGCTGGGACTACATGCGACGCCTACTCACAGGCGGAAAAGTAGATGAGCCGAAACTGCCGCCTCCTGCGGTGCTGCGAAACATTTTGGTGGAATTAGGCCCGGTTTACGTCAAGTTAGGCCAGTTGCTCAGTACTCGTCCTGATTTGCTATCTCCGGATTATATTGAGGCGCTTTCCACGCTCCAGGCAGAAGTGCCGCCTGTCGATTGGGCGGAAATCGAAATTTTACTGCGGAAACAGCTGCAATTGCCGCTAGAAGAAACGTTTGCTGCCATTCAGTTTCAACCCGTAGCGGCAGGGTCGATCGCTCAAACCCATCGTGCAACTCTAAAAGACGGTCGTGAAGTAGCACTCAAAATTCAGCGTCCGGGATTATCGGCGGTGATCGAGCAAGACATTACGCTGATTCGTTTTATTGCTCGGCTAGTCGCGCAAACCGACTTTGGCCAGTACTACGATATTGTGGCGATCGCAGAAGAATTTACGCAAGCCCTCAGAACCGAACTCGACTTTACGCAAGAAGCCCACTATACCGATCAACTCCGCGAGAACTTGAGTAACACCCGATGGTTTGACCCAACCCGGATCACCGTTCCAGACATCTACTGGGAATACACCACCGACAAACTAATTGTGATGGAGTGGCTTGACGGCGTTCCGCTGCTGTCTGCCACGTTTGCCAATCCAGCGTTTGATGGAGATGCCGCGCGCGAACGGGAAGAAATCTCAACCCTGCTGCTGCGGGCGTTTTTTCAACAGATCTGTTTGGATGGCTTCTTTCATGCCGATCCGCACCCCGGCAATTTGTTCTATCTCCGCGATGGCCGAGTTGCTTTATTTGACTGTGGCATGGTCGGACGCATCGACCCCCGCACGCAGCAAATTTTGTTGGAATTGGTGTTAGCGATCGTCAATCTCGATGCGCAGCGCTGCACCCAACTCGTGTTGCAACTTGCGCCTTCGGTTAACCCAATCAACCGCGTCAAACTCCAAACCGAATTTGATCAGCTACTGCGCCGTTACTACAGCTTAAATATTACTCAGGTTAACTTCAGCAAGCTGGTGTACGAGGTGCTGCAAGTGGCGCGAAACAACAAGATTCGGATTCCAGGAAATTTGGGACTGTGTGCAAAAGCGATCGCGAACCTAGAAGGCATTGCGCGGGCGCTCGACCCAAACTTCAATATCCCGAACAAACTCCGCCCGATGATGACCGAGGTGTTTCAGCGGCAAATTATTGGCGAAGCGCCTTTGGTGGCGTTGCTGCGAACTGCACTAGATTTGAAGACTCTCTCGCTCCAGTCGCCGCGTCAGGTAGAATCCTTGCTCGATCGGGTCACGTCTGAAACACTGCAATGGAACCTCTCGGTTCGAGAAGGAGAACCGATCCGACGAACAATGGAATCATCAGCAAATCGGTTGTCGTTTAGCGTGGTTGTGGGCGCGTTGATCATTGGAGCAGCGACCATTTCGGCTAACACTCAATCGAGTCAGGTGTATTGGCTCAGTGATGTTTTGTTTGCGGCAGCAAGCTTTCTCGGGCTTTGGCTCGTGGTTAGCATTCTGCGATCGGGCCAACTGAAGTAGTGCGCCAATGTTTATGTATATCCAAGGAAAAGTTAGCGAACCTAGGAAATAGTTAACGCACTTGAGAAATAGTTAGCGCATGTAACTGTCACATTAAACTTCTTCCTGGGTCGTGGAATTGTCTCCGGGCTCTGTCTCACTTTGAGACAAGGATAAACGGGATGTCTTGAGGTGATGCCTTTGGGGTCACATCTAAATCTTCAACATGCTTCAACAAAGTAGGGCTAATTCGTTGTCACAAGATGAAAAAGAGTATCAATGTTCAGGGGGTGACAAGGCGGCTAAAAAGCAGAGTGGATCAGAGAAATGGCGTTG
>NZ_JCACCM010000041.1:0-54891 GCF_059501405.1 Myxacorys sp. | reverse complement strand
ACTCGCGATCTCCTCTCGCGACCGTTTTTTCTATCGCAGTAACTTGCCAAGTCGTTTTGCCAGCATTCTTGCCGCAATTGGCACACCTGCTCCTCCACCCAAACAGTGAGGTAAATCCCCAGGACGGGCGAAAGGAGAAAAGCCATCTCCGCCTCCTCGCTATCCGACGGTTAAAAAACGAGTCTCTAAACGCAGAAAATCCGAGTAATCCTCTACACCTTCAGCCTCAACAGCAGCTTAGGTTTGAGAATAGCAACGTCCATGCATTGGCTTCAACTGCTATCAACGGTTGAGCAAGTTTTTCATGACATCCTGTTGAGTAACACTCGAAGCCTGCTAGTCCAAACTAAACTAAGCTAGTCGAGAGCCGCTTAGGGAATAGCTGTGTTCAACCTTAAAAAGATCTTAGTTCGACAGAAGTAGTTCGCTCCAATTATGAATTCGGGAAGCTCCTAAATCCTCCAAAATTGGGCAACTTCAAGCCAAACCTCCCACTTCAAAGTCCCCCAGAATGGGAGATTTAGGGGGCAAAAGCTGCTGTCAACGAAGCGAAACAACTCGTCGAACTCCCTCCCTATTGATGTCGAACTCCCATCGACAAAGAGACGCCAGATCAATCATCTAGCGTCTCTTCAACGTTCTATCGTCAGGCTAAATTACGAATTATGTTTTCTCGCATCCGACACAGCCGAGAGAAAACAAACGACACAAGCTGGAGCGCTCAGCCCCAAGATAATTCCGGTATTCAGAACACCCAAATCTGGAGTGCCAGAGGAAAGCTCAAAAATGCTGCCAACTGCTGCGATCGCAGCGACACAAGACCCGGCAAGAAAAATGCCGCTTTTGGGAGTCATGATCATAGTTACGCCACCGGCTTCACAGCTTGAGTTGAGAATCCGCGCTTCTTCAATTCTTGCGTCAGCGCCAATTGATTATTCACGCGATCGACAAACAGCACCCCGTTGAGGTGATCGATCTCATGCTGAATCGCACGGGATAATAAGCCCGTCGCCTTAATCGTTCGGGGGCGTCCCTGCTCATCTTTAAATGAAACTTCAATCGCTTCAGGACGCTGCACGTCTAAATAGACGCCCGGAATACTGAGACAGCCTTCCTGAGACGCAACAATCTCGCTACCAAACGACTTCACGGTTGGATTGATCAACACGAGCGGCTGATGCTCAGGATTCTCAGGATCAATATCAATCACCACAATTTGCTTATTGATTGCCACCTGCGGTGCAGCTAACCCGATCCCATCTTCGGAATACATAGTTTGCAGCATTTGGCGGACAATTTGCCGAATTTCGTCATCCACCTTCGCGACCCGCTTGGCAGGCTGACGCAAAACGCGATCGCCGAGATGATGCAACTCTAGGGGCGGCTTTGCTAACTTTTTTTTCTCAACTAAAACTTCAGAAGGCATGGACAGTTCACCCGCATTGAATGCCAAAGGTCGGATCGATTCCGCCTTGGTTCTATCTTATCCAATTTATGGCAGGTCGGAGTGCGGTTTTCGGATTGGGAATCTAGGGTTTGGTTCAGAAAAATGTGTGTTAAAAGGGAGAGCGCAACGGGGGAGGAAATTTTAATGCTGCGATTTTTTACAAAGCTTGATTATTTGCTGCGAGAAACGATGCTCGGCTTAAGGCGGGGCGGCTGGATGAATTGGGCAGCCATCAGTACGGTAACAGTTCTGCTGTTTCTGTTTGGCGTGAGTTTGCAAGCATCATGGCAGCTAGAAGGCTTGCTGAACCAGTTTGGCAGCCAGTTAGAAGTTTCGGCTTATCTAGAAACGGGCGTTTCGGTAGACATGCTCAAGCCGGTCGTCGAGAAGCTGCCTTCGGTGGCGGCTGTAGAAGGAACTTCAAAAGAGGAAGCATGGAGCCATTTAGTAAAAGAACTGGGTTTGTCGAGCCTCAAAGATGCAACCAACCAGCTGGAGGGAAATCCTTTAGTTGACGAATTGAAAGTCAAAGCAAAATCATCTGAGCAAGTGCCGGCTCTCGCTCAAACGCTTAAACAGCTACAAGGCGTTGAAGACGTTCGCTATGTGGATGAAGCGGTACAACGAATTGCCCAACTTAATCAAGGATTTAACTCGGTCAGTTTGATGATCACGGGGATGCTAACCATAACGGCGATCGCCGTGATCAGCACGACGATTCGACTGATTGTGTTGGCCCGTCGTCGCGAAATTGAAGTGATGCAACTGGTGGGAGCCACACGGGGCTGGATTTATCTACCGTTTGTGCTGCAAGGCATCACATTTGGCGTTGTAGGAGCCACGATCGCCGGGGGATTGATTTACGGGGTACAACGGGCGATCGCGCATCTTCTATCCGAGCAAGCCGACTTTTTGCAATTTCTCACGCACAACGCTCCACTTAAACCCATGGAGGTCATCCTCCTTCCGACAATTTTGCTGAGCTTCGGAGCTTCGGTAGGATTAATGGGCAGTCTGTTTGCGGTACGCCGTTTCGCAAAAACTTAATCGCCTATGAAGTCTCAGTGGGAATGCTTTCTACAAAATGTTGGAGAATGGCACGGTTCATTCACGAGCCTTTCACGGCAAGGTGAGGCATTGGAGGATATCCCTTCTGTTGTAATCATTGAGCAAACGCAACCTCAACAGGTTCATTTCACCCTCCACCGAGATTCGCCAAACCATCAAGATATTGAACTTGACTTGCGCGGCTCGTTCGGTCGCGATGCGCTATTTTTTGAGACTGGAGCGTTCTCGCTTGGGTCGATGCAGCTTAGCCCATTTGGAAAATTTGGTTGCGAATTTGGATTGATGGAAATCGATCCTTCAGAGCTTCGCGGAGCGAATCGTCGCCTCAGACTTGTTCAGCTTTTCGAGAATCAAGCCCTCCACACATTAACCCTGATTTGCGAACAACGGGCTGGAACCAATGCTCCTGAACGTCCTCCACTAACCGTCGATGATTTGATCGGAGAGTGGCAAGGTGAAGCGGTGACGCTGTATCCCGACTGGCGATCGCCCGATTCCTACTCAACAGCGCTAACCATTCAACGTGAGGGCGATCGCTTAAAGCAGAAACTCCGGTTTGGAGAGGGAGACGCAGGACATACCATCGCATCCACTGCTGCAATCAAAGGTTCAACGCTGTTATTCGATCAAAGCACAACGCCGATTCAAATTTTGCTCTTGCCGGATGGGGCGTCGTGTAACTGTCCGTTGCAAATCAAACCCGGTCAGCCATTTGTTTTAGAACTGGGCTGGTTGCTGCGATTGAACCTGCGCCAACGGATCGTTCGTAGCTATGACAGTAAAGGAGAATGGACGAGTTTAACGTTGGTGACAGAACACAAACAGTAAAGGGCACATCCCTACAGGATCGCGCAGTCTCGCTCTAGTGCCTGCCGCAACAAATCCTTGTATCCCCGTCCCCCGATTGGAAACGCTCCAAATCGCTCTAAGTGCGGGTTCATCATCTGAGCATCGAACAGGACAAACTGCCTCACCCTCAAATGCTCCACTAGTTTTACCATTGCCACCTTAGATCCATCTGGAATCCGGTAAAACATTGACTCGCCAATGAATGCTCCTCGAATCGCAAGACCCAAAATCCCCCCCGCTAGTTCATCGCCTTGCCAAGTCTCAAAACTGTACGCCCATCCTTCCTCGTACAACATCCAGTAAATGCTCTTTAATTCAGATGAAATCCAGGTCGTCTCGCGATCGGCGCATCCTTCTACCACGGCCTGAAAGTCTCGATTGATCGCGACCGAAAATCGATTTTGGTTAAGAATGCGTTGTAGCGATCGCGGGTAGCGAAACCGATCATCAAGCGGAATCAGCGTGCGATCGCGACTGGTATACCATGCCAAATCATCTCCTGATTCATCTGCCATCAGGAAATACCCTTGTACATACCCCTCAATAATGGATGGCACATCAATTCGCATGGGCGGAACCGAGATGATTTTTAATGAACGGAGCAAAGGGGGAGCGTTATAGTCTAGATAGCCGTGTTCAGAAACGGGAGCCTCGTATGGTTGAACCCATTCCATCCATTACCTTACCGCCTGCCCAACACCCCAAGCGTGAAGGGGAGTGGCTACAACAAAAGCTCCAGCAGTGGCTCGATACAGAATTTTTACCAGAAATTATTAATCAAGTCATCGCCTACCGTGCCGCGCAAATCTTTGTAAGACAGAGAATGGAGGGAGAAAATGATTTGGGAGCCTTGGTCATGGCGATCATCGCCGAGATGCAGGCGTTTGATTTTTCCCAAAGCTTCTATAGCGAATTTGCAGTTGCCAACGCAGTCAGCGATCTTCTGCTTGACAGCTTAGGAATCGATCGATGCTGCGGACAATAGTTTTTATATTAAGAAAGCGTTGAGGTTTAAGGTTATTCATGACTGCCCCTTAAACCTGAACACAAGTTACCAGCTTGCCTTGACAACGCCAGGAAGCAGTCCTTGGTGAGCCATTTCGCGAAGGCAGTGGCGAGACAGCCCAAAATCGCGATATACGCCTCTCGGACGACCCGTGATCCAACAGCGATTCCGCACACGCACTCTGGCACTGTTGCGGGGAAGCTGCTGAATTTGGCGATGGATTTCTAGCTTTTCAGACTGCGACGTTGCCGCTTCAAACTGACTTTTCAGTTCGCTGCGCTTCTCAGCATACTTTTCGACAGTTTTCTTGCGCTTTTTCTCGCGCTCAATCATGCTTTTCTTAGCCATGACTTAATCTTGAACCTTCTTCTAAAGACACTGTTTCTGATTGTACTCAATAATCCAATGCAATTACGACTTGGCAGCAACCTTTTTTGCAGGGTTGGCAGCTAAGAAGGCGGAGGGACAGAGATCGGCAAGCTCACAGCGATCGCACTCTGGCTTCCGCGCGTCGCACACGGCGCGACCATGATAAATCAGTCGAATTGACCAATTCTCCCAGTCAGGCTGCGGAATCAGTTTCATCAAATCTCGCTCGATCTTCACTGGCTCGGTGTTTTTGGTGAAGCCCAAGCGATAGGCGAGGCGCTTGACGTGAGTATCAACGGTGACTCCCAAATTGACGCCGAACGCATGAGCCGAAACGACATTTGCCGTTTTTCGGGCCACGCCTGGAAGTTGAAGTAACTCTTCCATCGTCCGAGGCACTTCACCCCCAAAGCGCTCTACAATCAGGCGGCAAGCCGCTTGAATATTTTTTGCCTTGTTACGGTAAAACCCGGTCGATCGCACCAATTCTTCTAACTCTGAAAGGTCGGCTCCTGCAAATGCCGCCGCATCCGGGAATCGACGAAACAAGGCAGGAGTGACCATATTAACTCGCGCATCGGTGCATTGAGCCGACAGAATCGTGGCGACCATCAACTGCACCGGCGTTTCGTAATCGAGCGTACAAGGAGCCTCTGGATAGAGCCGTTTCAGACGAATCAGAACCTCTAATGCACGCTGTTTTTTAGCAGAGACGTTTCGAGTAATGCTCACTGCGGAATTAAATTGACAGTATCTCGGATGATCAGAAAAACGCCTAATCCCAGTAGCAGCACTAAGCCCGTTTGCATTACACTTTCCTGAATGCGGTTGGGCAATGGCTTGCCACGCACTCCTTCTACCAGTAAGAAGGCAAGCTGTCCGCCATCGAGCGCGGGCAAAGGAAGGATGTTGATGATAGCCAGGTTGATGCTGATCAACGACGCAAAGTTGAATAAACTTGCGGCATCCGATTCAGCAATTTTGGCTCCGGTCGCCACGATCGCAACAGGGCCTGCAACTTGGTCGGCGGTTTTACTGAAATTACTAATCAGTTGACCGAACCCTTGTACCGTCCGCACCACGTTTTGCTGAAATTCCTCGCCTGCCCAGCTAAAAATTTGCAGGACATTCGTAGAGCGCTTGTAGTAGGCGAGTTTGCCGTCCGGTTGAGGCTTGATGTTAGGTTGAAGCTGAATTCCAATTCTGCCTTTGCCCGCATCGTCTTTAGGCGTCACCGTAACATTGACCCGTTCGCTCTTGCGCTGAATCGTCAAATTCAGGGGTTGACCCGGACGAGACTCGATCGCTTCTCTCAGGGCTGAGGTGGCTTCGGTTGAGATTTCTAAGGTTGAAGTTTCGGGCTTCGTGAATGGGATCGGCTGTCCATTGATGGCGACTATCACATCACCATCTCGAATGCCTGCTTGTGCAGCCGTTTCTTGAGAAACCACCTTCGGAATGAGTGCGCCAGGATTGTATTGAATGCTGGGTAGTCCAACAAATCCCATTTGGGCAACCAAGACGAGGTAAGCGAACAGAAGATTGGCAATCACGCCTGCGCTGATGACGATCGCCCGATCTAATACCGGACGATTTTTTAATAAATTTGGATCGTTCGGCGGAATTTCGCTGTCTGGATCGTCATCGGGAAATCCGACAAACCCTCCGAGCGGTAAAGCCCGAAGCGCGTATTCAGTTTGCGACCCTTGGTATTTCCAAACAATGGGGCCAAAGCCAAGGGAGAACCGATTCGCATAGATGCCTTGAAGCCGAGCTGCCAGAAAGTGACCCAACTCATGAACAAAGATGAGAACCGCTAGAAGAAGAATAACCGCCAGAACTGACATAGGCAAAGACCTGAACGCCGTGTTGACAACATTCTTCTATTCTAGAGCGTGAGCAGGAGTGTTAAGAAACTTCACCTAGACAGAGTTCGGTCACAGAAGGTCGCGACCCAAGTACGATCGCAGCACTTCTGGAACCCGGACTGTGCCATCTGCTTGCTGATAGTTCTCCAATACTGCTGCCATGGTTCGACCGATCGCTAACCCTGATCCGTTCAAGGTATGGACAAACTGGGTTCCTTTCTGTCCAGCTTCTTTGAACCGAATGTTGCCGCGACGAGCTTGAAAATCCATAAAGTTCGAGCAGCTTGAAATCTCGCGATAAGCTTCTGAAGCTGGAAGCCACACTTCGAGGTCATAGCACTTGGCCGCTCCGAACCCTAAATCTCCCGTACATAGTTCGATCGTGCGATAGGGAAGTTTCAAAGCTTGTAGAATCGCTTCCGCATTCTGCACTAATGCTTCATGCTCCTGCTGGGAGGTTTCAGGAGCCACCAGTTTGACCAACTCCACTTTATTAAATTGGTGCAGTCGAATTAAACCGCGAGTATCTCGTCCGTAGCTTCCCGCTTCCCGTCGAAAGCAAGGCGTGTAAGAACAATGATGAATGGGTAACTGATCGGCGGGAATAATTTCATCGCGATACAGATTTGTTACTGGAACTTCAGCAGTCGGAATCAGCCACAAATCGTCATCCGCGCACTTAAAACTTTCCTCTGCAAATTTAGGGAGTTGACCCGTGGCGCTCAGCGATCGCGTATTCACTAACAGAGGAGGCAACACTTCCAGATAACCAGCCGCAATCTGCTGATCCAACATGAACTGAATCAAGGCCCGCTCTAAAGCAGCGCCCGCACCCATCAAGACGACAAATCGAGTCTGAGCGACCTTTGTACCTCGTTCGCTGTTGAGAATTCCTAGTTGTTCGGCAATTTCATAGTGAGGTAACACCTTGATCGTCGGCTTATATTCATCCCCCCACCGCCGCACTTCCACATTCTCAGTTTCATCTTTGCCGATTGGAGTTGAGTCACTCGGCAGGTTGGGCAGCGCCAACACTAGATCTTTGATTTGAGCGTCGATCTCTTTCTCCGTTGGCTCTAAGTCAGCGAGTTCTGTTTTGATCTGCGTTCCTTCGTCGCGCAGAGCTTGAATCTCTTCGCCTTTTGGATCAGATCCTGCCTTGATCTTCTGCCCAACGAGTTTTCCAATTTCGTTACTGCGAGCTTGCAGCCGCGATCGCGCGGCTTCTAAGTCACGCCGTTGCTGGTCAAGGGCTGCGATCGCGCTAACATCATAGCCACCACCGCGACGGTTGAGCTTTTCTTGAACAAGGTCTGGATTTTCGCGAATTAGCTTCAGGTCAAGCACAGAGGTATCCCAAGGTCTGATAGGTGATCGAGCATGATTGCTCATCAATCAGGATACCTTGCACAGCTTACAGTTGTAGTCGATAAGCGGTCTACTTTCGTTCTGGAACATTCATGCCTTTCTGGACAGCAGGGCGTTGGTTGATCGCCTCAAACCAGCGCTTCAGATTGGGATGCTTGTCCAGCGTCAATCCTTGAAACTCATAAGTAGCAACCCACGGAAACGTAGCGATGTCTGCGATCGTGTACTCCCCGGCAAGATACTCATGCTTTGCTAGTTGTCCATCTAAGACACCATACAGTCTTAGAGTTTCTTTCTCGTAGCGCTCAATGGCATAAGGGATCTTTTCTGGCGCAAATTTTTTGAAATGATTGAGTTGCCCAAACATCGGTCCTACACTTCCCATCTGAAGCATCAGCCACTCCAGAACTTGATAGCGGCCTACCTGATCTGTCAGCATCAACGCTCCGGTTTTCTCTGCTAAATACAGCAGGATTGCTCCAGATTCAAACACGGTGATCTTGGTATCGTGATCGACGATCGCCGGAATCTTACTATTAGGATTGATCGCAACAAACTCTTCGCTAAACTGATCACCTTTAGTAATATCAATCACATGGACTTGGTAAGGCACACCAACTTCTTCCAGCATGATCGATGCTTTACGGCCATTTGGAGTAGTGAAAGTATAGAGATCAATCATGAGTTCCCTCTTGAATTCACTGTTGCTAGTAGCATAGCGTTGTTTTTCAAGCGAGGCTGCATTCCCAAAGGCTGTCTTCTTTCAAAGCGGTTGCTTTAGAGAATTGTGTCGCCAGTCAAACTAACAGCTTCAAGAGATGTACTCCAATGATCCGCCCTTTAGACCATTCTCAGTAAACTACAAAAAAAGATTAGGACTGAGCGGATCATTTCAGACTAGCTAACACAAGCCCGATTAGCACAAGACTTCTGCGCTTCTACACTCGACCGCATCGGCGAGCATATGCAGCATGTCAAGCGTTGTCGAGAAATCAACACAAGCATCAGTGATGCTTTGTCCATAGGTTAGTTGATCTAAGTCATCAGGGACAGATTGGCTACCTGCAACGAGATGACTTTCGATCATGACCCCCATGCAGTGCCGTGACCCGGCTTTTAGCTGTTCTACTAAATCCTTCAGCACAGTGGATTGACGCCGATAATCCTTGCTGCTGTTGCCGTGACTACAATCAACCATCACCCGCGACACAACATTTTGCTGAACTAACTCAGCAACGGCCTTCTCAAGCGCAGCGGCATTGTAATTAGGCCCATTCTTGCCCCCGCGTAGAATAACATGGCAGTCAGGATTGCCCGTCGTGGCGACAATACTTGCCATTCCTTCTGTATTAATGCCCAGAAAACGGTGAGGACAACTGGCTGCCATAACTGCGTGAACAGCCGTCAGAAGATTGCCGTCAGTGCTGTTTTTGAAGCCCACTGGCATTGAAAGACCGGAGGCCATCTCACGATGAGTCTGACTTTCAGTTGTTCGAGCGCCGATCGCACTCCATGAAATCAAATCCGCTAAATATTGAGGAATAATTGGATCGAGTAGCTCGGTGGCGCTCGGAATCCCTAATTGCGCCAAGTCAAGCAGTAATCTACGCGCTAAACGCAGCCCCGTGTTGATGTCGTAGCTTTCATCTAGATGGGGATCGTTAATTAGCCCTTTCCAACCCATGGTTGTGCGCGGTTTCTCAAAATACACGCGCATCACGATTTCCAATTTGTCAGAAAGCGCCTGACGAACGGGTGCTAATTTTTCAGCGTATTCGTAAGCTGCCTTAACATCATGAATTGAGCAAGGTCCAACCACAACGAGTAAGCGATCGTCCTCTTGTCGAAGAATGCGACGAATGCGATCGCGCGTCTGAGCCACAAGTGAAGCGGCAGTCTCTGTCATTGGAATTTCTGCTTTTAATGCTGTGGGAGCCATCAGCCGCTTGGTTTCCACAACATGTAGGTCGGACGTTTTACGCATGGGTAGAATTACTCAATACAGAAGTCGCTCACGCAAGCCGAGCGGAGGATAAACCTGCCTGCATTATTCTAACAGTGAGTGCTCCTGTCTTTGGTTCTAGAGACTCTAGAATGCTGTTGCACGCATCGTGATAAATCTCTAATACGCCTAACTTGTCTAAGTGATTACTCTAAGTGATTACATAGAGCGCAACTCTGGAGGAACCGCTTCAAGAGGCTCAGGTTGCTTCACCTTTAGAGTCTCACATACGATCGTATCTGATGCGATCGCACCGATAAACCGTCCCGTATGCACCTCCAAAGAAGCATTAGAAGGCACTTCAAACAGAAGACGCTAACTCGGAAAAATGACTCGTTCTAAATAAAAATCTGAGACATCTGCAATCCGAATAATTTGCACACGCGGACTTGTGTTGGCGTAGCAGCACAAAATTAAGCTAAACTCCGCCGATAATGAATCAACCATTTTTAAAGTTTTGATACTAAATCGAAAAATCTTATAAACCTTATTAATCTTAACACTGACTGTCTCAGTAAAAATATAATTGCTTCATAACGCGAGAGTATACTTCTGAAGCATATAAATATAAATGCAAAATATAAATGCAAATGATGTGAAAAACTACGAACACGTATTAGATCCAAACTGTTGAATTTCTACAGTTCCGGTTAAATGCCTAGCGTTAGTCAGCAATTAAATGTACATCTTGCTCTGCCATTTACTAAGCTCAGTTCAGCGATTTCAGAATCCGGTGCTGGCGATATAGTGCTGGAATTCAGAGTACTAGGATGGGTTTAGCCATATAAAGATTTGGTGAAATAGAGAGCCTTGAATTTAATAATTCTGTTTCGATTTCCGTCCGGAACTTTTACGAAGAGGAGAGCAGGTACAATCGAAGGGAATTCGTAGTTTAACGGTTGACGCTCATGCAACTTTCATCGTTTAAGGTAGAACTGCAAATCTAGGAACATCAAGCAACACTGACTGCAAGTATTCAAAATTTACAGTTCCCCTTTGATGAAGTTTGTGTTTAATTCAATCCGTAAAGTCTCTTAAGCAATATCACTTGGAATATTGTATTGAGAGTCCGCATCTATCTGATCTCGCCAGTTTTCTTGAATCAACTTCTCTATGTCAGCCCGTTCAATCTCCGTACCAATCGTCACATTTCCTGGTGTTTCAAAAAAGATGGTGCTATGTGTTTGCTCCATCGCCAACATTTGAAACAAGATATGTGTCACTGGAACGGGTAAAGCAATGAGGCTGGGATCAGAGAAATCGTAAGGACTCGCTGCCACATCCTTGAGCGTCGGGAAGGCGTAAATCACGTTTTTCTCACGACCAGTTTGGGTACGATTAGCGAGGGTTAGCATCACCCAGCTTTGATCGAGCGTCTGCACCACGTAGTACTGAGGATGTCTTAAGCGTCCAGCCACAGTTTTAATCGCGGGCGCAACTCGCTCCATAATTTGTGGAGTTGAGCCATCTTGCGGCGCATGATCGATCAGGTCTTGAAGTTGTTGGTCTAAATTCATTCCAGCATCCAGTGAATAATCAGGGGTTTCTTCTACCACCATTGTGATCGACAGATCACAAAAATGTTCCTGCTAGTAATGAGAGCAATTCCATTGATTTGCAAGACATTAGACATCGTGGGGGAAATCTGCCAGAGCGTGGACTCAATCTTTCAACTTCTAGTTACCGAACTCCAACAGGCAACAAAGGCATCCGAGCCAAATTGCCGTGAAGTTGCAGATCGGTTGGCTCAGGAGGTAGTCCGCATTTGTTCTGAGAGCAAGCGCATTCAAGCGTCGGGCGAAGTCCAAACGTGGGCGACAACTCTGGCACGGCATCGGCTTCAGCAATGTTTGCACTACTATAAACTCGGTTCTCGGCGGGGGCGGGTTGAGCTTCACAGTAATTTAAGTGCTGTGGTCTACCGCTACATTACGCCGCCGCAAAGCCAATCGAGCTATCAAGCCCGGTTAACGCTGATTGAGGATTTTCTACAAAGCTTTTATATGGAAGCGCTCAATGCCTTTCGGCGCGAGTCGCAGCTACCGCCAACGTACAGTCCGCAGTCGGTGCTGGAGTTGGCCGAATATATGGCGTTTACAGAGCGGTATGGGAAGCGTCGCATTCCCTTGCCAGGACACCGCAATCAGCAGCTCATCATCTTGAGGGCGCAGACGTTCTCCCAGCAGCAGCCGAGTGATGCTCTGGTCGATTTTGAGCAGGCAGCAGAAGGGGCAATGTCTGACTCAGATAGTTCTTGGAGTGTTGCGTCGATGCAGCAAGTCCGAGAGCAGATGGTTGCACAAGAACCTGAATTGGCAGAAGATACGTTACGTCATAGCGTCGTTAAAGAGCTCATTGCTTACCTAGAAGACCGCAAGCAGCACGATTGTATCGATTACTTTACGCTGCGGCTGCAAGACCTACCTGCTAACGAAATTGAAGAGATTTTGGGGCTGACAGCCCGCCAACGGGATTACTTACAACAGCGATTTAAGTACCATCTCATTCGCTTCTCCTTCTCTCACCAGTGGGAGTTGGTGCATCAGTGGTTAGAGGTAGACTTAGAGCGTAATTTGGGGTTATCTCACCGGCAGTGGCAGAGTCTTCAGGCTCGACTGACGCCACAACAGACGAAGCTGTTGAGCTTAAAGCAGCAGCAGACCCCTGAAAGCGCGATCGCGCAGCAAATCGGTTGCACGGTCAATCAAGTTCAGAAACAATGGTTTAAACTTCTGGAACAAGCTTGGGAAATTCGTAATCACCAAGATTCCGGAGGAAGTGAATCTCTTGATGAATAGGGTGTTATCACAAATGGATCGCGATTTTGAAGCTAAAAAGCAAATCCTTTTAGATCTGCTGCAAACTCTTGGACTTGCAGGATACTATCCTCAGTCCAATCCAGTAGAGTCGAGTCGCGATTCGTTGGTGAGGGAGTCTAACCAGGCTCCACCCAGCCTCTTTCAAGAGGACTTTTTACTTAAACCGGGAGAGATACCTGCTGTGCAAGATCGTTTTCATGCGCTGCTGAAACGTCGGCTTCAAGTTGAGGCTCAGCGTAAGCCGCCTCTTTTTCCTTGGGAGAAAGAGATTACGGATTATGATGCTGAGGCTGTCAGTGCTAGAGCCACTAGCCCTGTCTTTGCAGCGACTTCAGTGTGGATGACACAACTACGCAATTTACAGTTACCTGTGCCGATGCCAGAAAGCATTCTAACCGAACTGCTGACTCGGTGTCAGGCAATCGTCACATCATCGCTCCGGGAAGGAGCAAAACTCGTGAAAGCGGTTGATACGCTGTTCCCAGGACAGGCGCAACTGCTGAACGATGTTGCGGGGTATGTTATGGTTTCCCCCGCTCGTTCTTCGGTGGCAGGGCTGCAAGACCTTGCGGCTAGAGCGGGAATTGAGTTTCCTGATCATTACGAAGAGGCGATCGATACTCAGCAGATGGCTCTATCGCTGCTGGCGGCGCGAGAAATCATGCATACGTTGACCTTTACGGTGTCGCCTAAACAGCCTCAGCAAGAGCGAGAATGGCTGACTGAACTGGGAGCGTTTTCGCTGCGATCGCACTATCACTTTGGCGGAGGTACGGTGCGGTTACGAGTGGATGCTGAGCTTCCTTGTGGGGGTAGTCTCCAGTTTCAAGGTGAGGAATTTCGATCGCTGGCAGACCGGGACAACGCGGGTTGCCTGAGCTTAGAAATTCGCGATTTTGTTCCCGATCGGACCTATCCTTTGGAAGTGCGTTTAGGGGAACAGGATTTGCTGGTGTTTGCCATTCATCCGGTGAGTGAGGGCTAGGAGATTAGGGAATTGGGGGAAAAAGTCGTATCAAGTTCTGCATTCTAGATTGCCTCTTTGACGAAAGGGGTACTATGAATTTTGATTTTCCCCCTACCCCGCACCCATGACCCAGCACTGGTGGCATTCGCTTCAATCAAGACTAAAACCGTTGCCTGCGTCAACACCCGAAGACTCGATTCTGTTTCGGGTGTTGACGCAGAGCCTTGTAAGTGTGGGAATCTTGGCAACGGATATTGCTGCAGAGACCCACATTTCTGTTTGGGCAATTCCGCTGAGTATGGCGGGGGCGACGTGGAGTTGGTATTGTCGTCATACGCGAAATATTCCGACGAAGTTTGTATTAGCGATCGCCATGCTAGGAGTCCTAGCCGCGTTTTTCTCGCGATTGCTCAGCACTGGGCAACTGAATGATACGCGGCTGATTTTGGCCGAATTTTTGATTCAGATCCAGGTTCTACACAGTTTTGATTTGCCGCGCCGCAAAGATCTAGGCTATTCGATGATCATTGGATTAGTGCTGCTGGGGGTGGCGAGTACCCTAAGTCAAACGATGATGTTTGGAGTGATGCTGCTTGTCTTTCTAGCGATCGCGCTTCCCGTTCTGATGCTGGACTATCGCTCGCGTCTAGGACTCAGCAGCGCGAAAGCAGAGCAGTCGATCCTGCGAAAATTTAATGTTCCGGCTCTAGCGAAAATCTTTCTGGTGACGCTGCTACTAGGACTGATCATCTTTGCCGTGATGCCACGCTTTTCGGGGTATCAACTGCGATCGCTGCCCGTGAGCGCTCAGATTCAATTACCTGACAAATTTGACAATCAGCGAGTGACGAATCCAGGATATGTTCGCGGCGGAAAAGCGGGACAAGGCGCAGGCGTTGGAGGACAGGCAGAAAAGGGGGATTCCAATCAGTTTGATGAGCAGTTTTACTATGGATTTGGAGACAAGATTAATCAAAATCGGCGCGGCAAACTAAAGCCTCAAGTAGTGATGCGGGTGAGATCGCAGGCGGAAGGGTTCTGGCGGGTCATGGCGTTTGATCGCTACACAGGGCAAGGGTGGGAAGTATCGCGCAATGCTCAAACCAAAACACTCAAGCGCCCTGCGTGGTTGTATCAGTTCTATTTACCTCACACCATAACGTTAAGCAAAACGAAGCCTATTGTTCAGACCTATACGATCGTTTCTGAGTTGCCGAACCTGATTCCAGCGCTGTCACAGCCGAAGGAACTTTATTTTCCGACCTCAGAAGTGGGGCTTGATCTAGAAGGCGGACTGCGATCGCCCGTTCCCCTCAGTGAAGGGCTGACCTATTCTGTCGTTTCAGAAGTGCCATATCGAGATGTCACACTGTTGCAAAAAGGCTCAACAAATTTAGAAACGCCGAAGAATAGCATTTATTTACAACTTCCTTTAGGGAATAAAACCAAGATTCGTCAACGCACAGAAGAAATTTTAGCAACATCATCTCAGCCACTAATCTCAACGTATGATAAATCGCTATTTCTAGGACAATACTTAAAGCAAAATTACACAGTTCAGTTAGATATACCCCTTCTAGAGAAAGATGAGGATCTGACAGAAGCGTTCTTAATGAAGTTCAAAGGTGGATATCCAGATCACTTTTCGACAACGCTAACAGTCATGCTGCGATCAATTGGCATTCCTTGCCGATTGGTAGTCGGATTTGCGCCCGGACGATTTAATCCATTTACAGGATTGTATGAGGTGCGCAACACTGATGCTTATGCAATGACGGAAATTAATATTCCAAAATTTGGCTGGTTTGCGATCGATCCGATTCCGGGACATGAATTGATTCCACCATCCATTGAGGATGACCAAACGTTCACGGTGTTGCAGCACTTTTGGAAATGGGTTGCAGGCTGGTTGCCGTCCCCGATTGCAGCAGTGTTGGCATGGATTATGGCGGGAATTGCGGGTGCGATTCAGTCGATCGTGCTGCAGCCAATCGCGTGGCTCATCAGTCTCTTCTCAAGAGGTTGGACAGGACTCTTGATGGGCTTACTTTTGGCAACGTGTTTCGGATTCTTCGGCTGGCTAATTTGGCAAGGTTGGCGAAAATGGCGCTATCGTCGTTGGCTAAAGAAATTGCCTCCGATGGAGAGCCTGTATCAGGACATGCTCAATTGGCAAGCTACACAAGGATTCCGCAAGCATCCGGCGCAGACACCTCTAGAGTACGCTCAGCAGTCTCACCAATTGCATTCTAAAGAACGCGCTCAAACAATCCAGGAGATTTCTAATGCTTATGTAGGTTGGCGATATGGAGGACAAAATCCAAATCTGCAAAACCTTGAGCAGAGATGGCGAGAAATGCGGAAATCAGGTCAGGCAAAATAATCTAGAGGTTTAAAACAATCAGTTTTGCCTAGAATAAGCGGTGGCAAAACGTTTCGGCTTCATCACGAGCGGCTTTCAGTCGTCTGCTTCATCAACTTGTTCGCTTGTTAGGCACTTAACGAGTGAACTTACAGATCATATTGAACGAAATACCACCCGTACGATTCACAACGTCGCTACCCTCTACTTTAATAAACCCTGCTCGTTGATACAGCCCCACAACTGGGTTGTTTGCTCGAACATTAAGACATACCGCAGGAAATCTATCTTGGGCTGTTTCTAAAATCTGCGTCAGTAGTTTAGTTCCAACACCTTCCCCACGATATTCAGGCAACACAGCCATTGCCAATTCTGGAATTGCCGGATCAGTATAGCCAAATCCTCTGTCGCTATCCGACCATAAACGCAGCCATACCGCCCCAACTGGTACTTCGTTAATGAATGCACCGAAACCTACATCGCCTACTCTGCCCCAACCGCCAACGTAACAAGAAAGGTAAGGTTGCTTCTGAACCGATTCGAGTGAGGGTTCCTGTGCAGCGTACATCAGCATTGTCCATAGGATAGGCTCATCTTCAACGGTCAAAGCTCGAACTGCGTAATCCATACTCAATTGTTCAAAACTCAACTGTTCAAAACTCAACTGTTCAAAACTCAATTGTTCAAAAACTGACTTTGAAACCTGCGCCTCAACAGTCTAAATGAAATTGCTTCTCTCCGCGATCGACAAAAGCTTTGCCTTAAACTCTCACAGACCGTCTCGGACTACTGTCAATACCTGTAACCGCTTACTATTTGATAGTCTTACTACTTGATAGTATTTTGAACGATTTGGATTGAGACTCCATGCCACAAATTAAGATTTACGGGAATGCTTCCTTTCTAGCTCGGTCGCGTCAAGTCATTTCTGACACGATTCATGCTTGCGGTATAGATGCGTTAGCGTTTCCGTTAGAGAAACGGTTTCATCGATTTATCCCGCTCGAACCAGAAAATTTTATCTATCCATCCGATCGCTCTGAAAAATACATCATTATCGAAATCAGCATGTTTGAGGGGCGCACTGTAGACGCGAAGAAGCACTTGATTCGGCTGCTGTTCTCTCGATTGTCAGAGCAGGCTGGAATCGCTGCAAATGACGTTGAAATTACGATCGCTGAAACTTCAAAGCACAACTGGGGCGTTCGGGGCAAGGTTGGGGATGAATTGGAGTTGAATGGCAAGATTGAAGTTTAGGCGTCCGGATCGATACCGAGCGATCGCAGTTGTTCTGCCAACCGTTCTGCCCGTTGTTGCGCTTCATCCGCTCGTTGTTGCGCGGCTAAGGCGTCCTCTTCAGGTGTAGGAACAAGTTGACCATTCGATTGAAAATATCTCAACTTGCCTGAATCAATCCCCAAAAACAAATCCAGCGCTTCACTCCACAGTAAGCCCTGCGTTGTTGGAGTAATTGGCTGATAGCGTTGGCTGACTAAACGGAATCTAGCAAATTCCAAGGTATCTGGAGAGAACCAGAAATATTCGTGCGTTCGGAAGCGGTCTTGATATAGATTCTTCAAACCACGATCAATATCTGCGGTCGAATCTGACAGTAACTCAATAATGAGATCTGGATACTTTCCATCCTCTTCCCAAACGACCCAAGATTTTCGCGGTTGGCGCTGGGTTTGCTTCACGAGAAAGAAATCGGGGCCGCGAAAATCTCGGTTTTTTAGTTGTTGTCGGCTGAAATAAATGGTTAGGTTGTCACCAATAAAAAAGTCCTGTCGCGTGCGCCACCACCACTCTAGGCAAGACACCAGCAAGGACAACTGAGCAGAATGTAACGAGCTTTCCATTTCTGGCTCATCGCTTTCGAGTTGGGTTGCATCTGGCATGAGATCGGCAAGTTGCTGGGCGGTGAGTGCCACTGCATTTCCTCTCAAGTTGCAATATCTTCTAGCGTACAGGACTGATCACTTAGACGTTAGAAATGGCTTCACGTTCGCCCACTTCTCCCAACGGACGAGTGATTTGACGTAAGAGAATGGCTTCTAACCGATTTTCGACGACGCGCACCGCTTCGAGTTCGAGTTCGCCCCACTGCACGCGATCGTACTCCGCCGGAACCCGTCCTAACTGATGGATCATAAAGCCCGCTACGGTTTTGTAAGCGTCGCTTGCGGGCAGATTTATGCCGATTTGCTCGTTTAGGGTTTGCAAGTCTACAGCGCCTTCCACGGTTACAGAATGGCTATCAACTCCAACGATGGGCGCGTTGGGCTGGGGCAACGCTGGAGTTGTTCTTCGATTGATCCATCCGGTTAAGACGTTTACCGTTGCATCTAAAACGACGAGTGCCGGAAAGAAGAGATACGCACAGAGTTGGAGGGGGCGAATCAGCAGTAATGCGGTTCGTTCTGGGGCTTGAGACGCCAGCACTTTGGGAACGAGTTCGCCCAACACGATTTCTACATAGGTGACGAGTAGAAATGCGATCGCGGTTGCGATCGCGTGAGTCGTGATCACGGCGGGTAGATGCGGCAGCGGCAGTCGAGCGATCCACGGTTCAATCCAATGCACGGTTGCACCCTCACCGAGCCAACCGAGGAGCAGACTTCCTGCTGTGGTTCCCGTCTGAGTGACCGAGAGATAGCGCTTGAGATTGCTCTGAGCGTGCTGCACCTGTTGAGCGGCGGCTTGGGTGTCTGGATTTTTGGCGAGACGGTAGAGTTCGCCTTTGGAAGCGGACACGATCGCGAGTTCTGCGGCAACGAAGAAGGCAATCACTACGACCAAGACCAATAACAGAGATAATCGCAGCAGTGCTTCTGCGGCTTCAAGCTCGATGGTTTGTAGAGGGGTCAACACTCGACTCCAAATGGTTAACGAAGATACTTTTTTAGTGTAGTAAACGGATAGGTTGAGCGACTTGTACCGCTTGGCACACGTTTGCAGGGCGCGATTCTGTGACAGCGCTCAGTCTGTGGACACTACAAAACTGCGTAACGGGATCTCTGACTTCTTCGAGAACTTGGAGATCCCGTTACACGGCTTAGACCACCGTTCGATTGAGGGCAACCAGGACTTTAGCGGAACCGTCGGGCGCAGGTTGTGCTTTGCTCCACTCGTAGACTTTGGCATAGCCGCGCAGGTGTTGGTCACGGATGTAGCTTTGCACCGTTTCGGGGATGCCGATCCCTACGATCGTCAGCAGACGCGGATCGGGGTTGATTTGAATCGGAGATGTGTTGTAGGTCATAGCAGTTGTGTCACTCCACAGAAGAGATGGGTTGAAGCGATACCCAAAACCAAAGCCACCCCCTCGCTTTTTTGCCATAGCAAGTCAGGGTGGCTAGTGGAGTGATAAACTGCCCTCTAGCCCTCCGGACTGTTGTACGCAGTCTTGAGGGTTAGTCGCCTGGGGCTGGTGCAAACAGTCTCAGGTGACGCTTTAATCCCGGATATTTGTTGTTACTGAAGAACAAGGCTACTGGAGAACCGCGTTTTTCGCAAGTCTGTCTTGATACAGGTTTACAGGAGTGAGCATCTGAACTCGGAGTTTGGGGTTCGGAAGGCGGAGTTCCAGGTTCGGAAGGCGAGGTTTTAAGCTTTGATCTCGGAGTTTGAGGTTCGGAAGCCGAAGTTCCAGGTTCGGAGGGCAAAACTCCGAGTTCGGAAGGCGGAGTTCCGGGTTCAAGGGGCGGAGTTTTGCGATCGGAAGCCGAAGTTCCAGGTTCGGAGGTCGGAGTTCCGAGATCAGAGGGCGAAAGGTGAGGATTGGAGGGCGATGCTTCTGCTAACGGAGTAGAGCAACGAAGCCAGCTTGCTCAAAGTGGCGATCATGACTCAGGGCTTCGAGGATATTTTTCTGCTGCATGATGCAGAACGAAGCACAATCGGTATGGCTCCAGTCTTTGTCGGCTCTTTGTTCGTAAAGATTGAGCGATTGATGAAATAAGTCGCTGGTTTGAGCAACAATCTCGATTCTGGGATTGTTGAACGATCGCTTGACGAATTGAGCCGCCGCTTGTCTAAACGCACTCTCTCGTCTGGAAAACGAATTCAAGACTTCGGTGAAGATCATTTCACTAGTCACGATTTGAAAAGGTTCTAGAGCATTGGAAAGACTGACAGCTTTGGCACGAAGGTTATCCGCAGGGTTAAGAATTGCAATCCAATACCCCGCATCGGCAAAGACGGTTTTCATTCCTCGTCCTTTGGTGAGCCATACAGGTAATGATCTACGTTTTTAGAAAGGTCACTGGGTAATTTTTCCCATTCTTCTTTGGGAACTTGGGCGCTGATTTCTTCAACAAACTGTAGAAAGGGTGGGAGACTGGGTAGTTGCTGCGAACTCTCGGTTTGATCTACTCCGTTGCCATTAGAAGTTGTGCCCTCGTTATCTGATAGCAACACAATGACCCGCACTTTACCCGAATGACTCACTTGTAGCGGTTGATCCAATGATAGGTGTCCGTGGGCGTCGATCGTTCCGATGGCTTCGATGGCTTGCATGGTTATTAGAATGATGGATTCTGCTCAGATTCTAGCAAGGGGCAAGTGTGGAGATCGGTTTCTGGTTGTGTTGCAGTTGTGCTTTGCACTGAGCATGACAATTACATTGCGTAAGGATAGATTGTCCGATTGCTTGAGCAACATACCCACCTTCGGGGTCATCTCCCATTAAAAAAATAATTTCATTCATGCGGTTTGCTCTCCTTAATTAGTTGTTGCTCTCCTTAATTAGTTGTTGATGTCAAGCTCCAGTGCTTCAAATTGTTGGTTCATCCAAGTGATCCTTTGTGGGGCGAACTGTGCCCTCGTGGCTCCGCGCTTGGTCAAGGGAGACAGCCTTAGCCATTTCTTTGGCTTGTTGACGCTCTTTATACGAATAGGCAAAAGTCAAGAATTTCTTCAATCAGTAGGTCGGGGGCTTGCTCAATCTCTTTAAGCAACTGTTCTTTGGCACTCATGATGACATCAACACCTCTCTATTGCTGCTTATCTCTTACTGAAATAGATTCTACTGCTAGAAAGTTTAGCCTAGAGGTAACGATGGCGGCTCAGTTACAAGCTATTTGCGATCGCTGCAACGTCACGTGATCCAACGGGGTTCGCTTCGCGAAGCCCTTCGGAGCTTGACGGGAACCAATCGCAAGCAGCTCAACGGATTTAGGAATTCATCTGTCCTCTTCATTCTCCGCGATTCTTTTGGAGTTGCGCTTGGCGCTAATCGCTTCACAGTTCCCAAGAATAAGCAATGTCAATTGGTTCGGAAGGCGATGTTTCGGGTTCTGCTCTTGGAGCTTCGGGTTCGGAAGGCGACGTTTCACCCTCTGAACCATTTGTGACAACTTAGAGTTGAGGAGCGACCGTCAAGTGGGATGAGGTGAGAGGTCTAAACGCTGATTCTGCTTGGCTTCCGGCACGGTTTTGACAATTCTCAAGTCTGTGTTTTCGGGTGCTGTGAAATAGCGGATGGGGTCAGTGGCGTTGCCGCAATTGGCAGCCACCGTGAAGTGATACAAGCCCCGAAACAGCATCTCGACTGAAATCTGTTCTGTGGGCAATGACAATTCATCCGCGAGGGCATCGGCTAAATCCAGCAAGACGGCATAGAACAGTCAGGTGGCCCACACTTGGAGTTTGACGCCATTGAACGAGCCGGTCCAGAGGTAAGACAATCCCAACAGCCGTTTGACCAACCCAAAGGCGGTTTCAATCTGCCAACGTCGTCCATAGAGATCGGCAACAACATAGGGCGGCAGCGGGTGCGGCGAGAGCACAGAGGTAATGTAGCGATACCACGTGTGGCCATGCGGGATCTCGACTAAGCGCACCGTGTAGGTCGGACTATTACCTCTGCCATGTCCCAAACAGATATTTGGTCTTTGAGGTTAGGGGTGCTGGTGAGGGGTTCGAGCACTCGGTAACGGGCGTTGTGCTTCAGTCGAGTCAGCCAAGCCGCCCCCTGCTCGACGAGTGCCGCAAATTGCCCAAAGTCGTAAAAGTCCCGGTCTAAAATCAGGAGGGTCCTCGGTGGACTCAGAGCCAACAGATGGCTCCAGACCACCGTGTCGTTGAGAAAGGGCTTCTCCTCTAGCCAGATCTTGACGGGCAACTGCGTCACTCAGTCCACCACGGGTAAAGCTTGCCTGCTAACCGAGCTGGCTCATCTTGCAGGCTCTCCAACTTGCGAAACAGCGTTTCAAGGGTAGAACCATCGACCACCTCAATCTGCCCGAAGTGGTTGTGGCTCCAAGCAATACTGGCAGGCAAGGGACGCTGTTGACGAACCTGCCACCGTTCCTTGAGTAACGACAGCAATTGCATCAACACCTGCTCAAACAAGATGGCTGGAAACGTTAACAAGCGTTTGTCTAACGCTTGCTGAGACACCTGGGTTGCTGTTGCCCATAGCAAGTTCTTCCGGTTTAACACCCGAGTCAATTCATGCACCGAGGGCACTTGTCGCCACAGCAACATCAATACCGCCGCGACCATCAGCGGCAAACTCAGAATTCGCTCTCGTAGTCCCAGCTGTCGATAGGCATTCAGTTGGCTGTAAACGGCTGGACCCAACAACTCATGCAAATACGCTTCCACGGCCTCGCTGCTGAATTTCGGCGGCGGATGTGGTCTCGATTGCGGTAGGCGCGTTTTCCCATGTCGCCAATCTACCACTCCCGCCCCCTTGACAAAAGCTTGCTTCTCTTAAGTTGTCACAAATGGATTAACGTCGAGAAATAAAACTAAAAAGACAGGCTGCCTATGAAGCAACCTGTCTCTAAAATTAAGTTGTCGTAATTAGACCGCCGCTAACTCTTGTGCGGGACGCTTGCTGTTGCGGATTTCTTCGATCGCAGTGGCATAATCCGGGGCATTGAATACAGCGGAACCCGCTACGATCGCATTCGCTCCCGCTTCAATTACTTGCCAAGTGTTATTCCCTTTCAAACCACCATCGACTTCGATCCACGGATCAAGACCGCGCTCATCACACATCTGTCTTAACTTACGGATCTTGGGCAGGACACCAGGAATAAAGCTTTGACCTCCAAATCCTGGGTTGACGCTCATAATCAGCACGAGGTCGCACAGTTCAAGCACGTAGTCGATCAATTCCAACGGGCTACCCGGATTGAGAACAACGCCCGCTTTTTTTCCGTACTCTTTAATTTGTCCAAGTGTCCGGTGCAGGTGAGGTGAGGCATTATGCTCAGCGTGAACATAGATATGATCTGCGCCTGCTTTCGCAAAATCGCCAACATATTTCTCTGGCTCAACGATCATTAGGTGAACGTCTAGCGGCTTTTGGGTAACCGGACGAATCGCTTCCACAATCAAGGGACCGATCGTAATGTTGGGGACAAAGCGACCATCCATTACATCAACGTGAATCCAATCTGCTCCGGCGGCATCGACAGCCCGGATCTCTTCTCCTAAACGACTGAAATCAGCAGATAGAATCGATGGCGCAACGACAATCGGCTTCTTGGACGATTGAGTCATGATGGCTAGTCCCCTTGGGTTCCAAAAGTTGTAATTAGTTTAACAAATTGTGAATCTTTTCTCTCATAACTTAGCCAGAACTTGAGAAATCTTTAGGAAGAAATACCTAATTTGAAGTTTGGGAAATCGGGTTGAGGGGATCGAGTGAAAATAGAGAGTGGTATGACGGGGAAACGAAGATGGTGAGAGGATTTTGGCTAGGAGTTGGGCGGCTAGGAGTTGGGCAGCTAGGAATTGGGATTGTAGGAGTCGTTGTGTTGGGCGGAGTTCCTGCTTACAGCGTGCTGGTGCAAGACTCATCGATCGGGCAAGACGGCATTGATGCGTTGAAGTTGCAGTCTCCGCCCTACCGACTGACTGGGCAAAAGATCGCGATCGGGCAAGTTGAAATCGGGCGTCCGGGGCAGTTTGGCGTCGATAAGGCAGCAAGTCGGAATCGGGTTGTGGCGTTGGCGCGAGCCTTCTACCGCGACCAACCTGCAAAAGGGAATGCCAATCTCGATACTCATGCAGCCCAAGTAGCGAGTGTGATGATCGGAGATAGTAAAGCGGTGCGCGGTGTGGCTCCGAGCGCGAAACTATATTCCTCGGCGGCAGCGACTCCCCAACGGGGCGGGCAAGCAGAAGAATGTCGCTCCGCCGAGCATGTGGCGATGCAGAACGGAGGAGATGTGCGGGCGATTAACTTTAGCTTTGGAGAAGCTCTACAACAAGATCCACGGCCCAATCCCAAACTAGATGGAAATGCGCTTTTAACGCAATGTGTGGATTGGTCTGCGAGAGTTCATGATGTGCTTTACGTTGTCGCGGGGAATCAAGGGAAGGGCGGAATTCCGATTCCAACGGACAATTACAATGGCATGACCATTTCATTTACACGCCGATTGGAAAAGCTGTTTGCAAAAATTGATTTCTCCAATATCGGTGATGTTGCTCCTAGCATTCTTAAACGTAATGATGGAGTTGAAACAAGTTTGGGAGGACGCCGCTCGATCTCGCTGGCGGCTCCCGGAACTAAAATTGCGGTCGCTAGTTTGAAAGGAGATGAACTGAATCAAGTTGGGTCGAGCTTTGCGGCTCCGCATGTTACTGGAACGGTGGCGCTTCTGCAAGAATTTGGCGATCGCAACGTCCGCCAAAGCTGCAAACGGGGCGCTGGCTGCAAGGCTCCCTGGACAACTGATGCGCGTCGCCATGAAGTCATGAAAGCTGTTCTGATGAATTCTGCTGACAAGCTTAAAGATAGTGGCAACGGCTTGATGTTGGGAATGACGCGAACCATTTTGGAGAAAAACAATCGGATCTGGACGGATTCTGATGCGTATAAGAATCCGAAAATCCCGCTGAATATTCAAATGGGAGCCGGGCAACTGAACGCCTTTCGGGCCTATCAGCAGTTTAGTGCAGGAAAATGGAACCCAACTCAGCCTGTACCGGCGATCGCGTGGGACTATGGCAAAGTGGGCTTAGGAACGCCTTCAGGACGCGCGTCCTCTCAAAATTATCAAGACTATGTGCTAGAAAAACCGCTTCGGCAGGGAAGCTACGTGTCAGCCACATTGACGTGGGATCGCTGGGTTGAACTGAACGATAAAAATCGAAATGGCGAGTATGACGTGGGAGAGAATTTCCGCGATCGCGGTCTCAATAATCTCGATCTTTATCTTATGAAAGCCGAAGATACGGACGCTAGACGAAGCATCTGGTCGTCGGTCAGCGCGATCGACAATGTAGAACACATCTTTCAGCAAGTTCCTCAAACTGGGCGTTACAAAATTCGCGTCGTCTTTCGCCAACAGGTGAATCAGCCCACCCAGTCTTATGGATTGGCATGGTGGACAGTTCCAGTGTTTTAAAATCCAGTGTCTCAAAAACTGTAACCACTGCTTTGGTTTAACTAGGGCAACGTTAAAGTGTGAGTTAACAGGGTGCCCGCACACGAAAAGGTCAGTAACATTCGTAATCCGTAATCCGGCTTGTAGCGAAAACCACAATCTTTACGGATTACGACTTTTTCTTGGGCTTAATAGTTTAGAGCGTGCAGAACTAGGTTGAACGATATGGAATTGCGAATGTTGCCAAGAGTTGGGGTTGTTTTAATTGCAGCGATCGTCGCATTGAGTTCTTTAGGCTGCTCGGATGCGGCAAAATCAACGCCATCTCCTCCAACCGTAAAGCAGGAGAGGAAATCGCAGCAGGTGAACCCCAAACTAGTCAAGGCAAATACGCAATTTGGATTCAAGTTATTTTCAGAAATTTTGAAGCAAGACGGTCAGGACAATGTGTTTGTGTCGCCGTCGAGTGTTGCGATCGCGCTGTCGATGACCTATAACGGCGCAAGCGGCGAAACGCAGAAGGCAATGGCAAAAGCGCTGCAAATCCAAGGGTTGAGTTTAAGCGAATTGAACCAGGCAAATGCAGATTTGAAAACTGGTTTAGAGAATGCCGATCCGAGTGTGCAAATTGCGATCGCGAATTCGCTGTGGGCACGAGAGGGAGTTTCGTTTAATTCTGGATTTATCGATCGCAATCAAACTTTTTACAATGCAAACGTTAAAACGTTAGACTTTAATTCTGCGGCTGCCCCTGGCGAAATTAATAATTGGGTTAAAGAAAGTACTCGCGGCAGAATTAGCCAGATTGTTGAGCAGATCCGATCCGATCAAGTCATGTTTTTGCTCAACGCCGTTTATTTCAAAGGCAAGTGGACAGACGAGTTTGATAAGAAGCAAACCAAAACCCGTCCATTCTACTTAGCAGATGGAACGCAGAAGCAGCATCCGTTGATGCAGCAAAAAGGCAAATACCGCTACTACGAAAACGAGCAGTTTCAGGCGGTTAGCTTACCCTACGGCAGCGAACAAATGAGCCTTTATGTCTTTTTGCCTAATGAAAAATCGAACTTGTCAACATTCTATAAAACGTTGACCGAGAAGAATTGGCAAACTTGGATGGAGCAGTTTAGTCAACGCCAAGGATCAATTCAAATTCCACGATTCAAGCTATCTTACGACACTGAGTTAAAAGAGGCGCTATCTGCATTAGGAATGGGAGTTGCGTTTGACCGATCAAAGGCTAATTTCTCTAACCTTAGCAATGCTACAACTAACATTGATGAAGTAAAACATAAAACATTTGTAGAAGTGAATGAAGAAGGAACTGAAGCAGCAGCAGTGACCTCGGTAGGAATAACGGTTACTTCGGTTCAGGTTGAAACCCCTCCGTTTGAAATGGTTGTTAACCGACCGTTTTTCTGCGCAATTCGGGATAACAAAACAGGCGAAATTCTGTTTATGGGATCAATTGTTAATCCTAATTCCTAACTGATAAAACATTGATAAAACGGTAGTGCTTCTTCCAAACACATCGATCCAGACGTGACAGACTACTAGCGCGATCGCGTCAGATTATAGATTGAGATTCAGAAATCATTCACTACCTTTGGCTTAAAGCGGTTTGGGAATCATGCCTAGGCGATCGAGCAGTTGTTCGTCGTGCGATCGCTCTGGATTTGCTGCTGTCAACAACTTTGCGCCTGTAAAAATTGAATTTGCTCCAGCTAAAAAACACATCGCTTGCAGTTCATCGCTCATCTCTGTTCGACCTGCCGAGAGTCGCACCATTGCCGCCGGAAATAAAATGCGCGTGGTAGCAACCATCCGCACCATGTCAAATGGATCGATCGGCACTGCATTCTCTAGCGGAGTTCCTTCAATTGGAATCAGGCAATTGATCGGAATCGACTCAGGTGGCGGATCAAGATGGCAGAGAGTTTCTAACAGTTCTAAGCGATCGCGCACCGATTCTCCTAATCCTAAAATGCCACCACAGCAAACTGAGATTCCAGCATCACTCACGGCCCGAATCGTATCAAGTCGGTCTTTATAGGTGCGAGTGGAAATAATTTTGTCGTAATAGCTCGGTGACGTATCTAAGTTGTGATTGTAAGCCGTTAATCCAGCTTCTTTGAGTTGTTGGGCTTGATGAGGTTTTAGCATTCCCAACGTGCAGCAAACTTCCATCTCCATCGCTGCCACTTGTCGCACCATGTCTAAAACGCGATCGAACTGCGCCCCATCCCGAATTTCTCGCCAAGCTGCCCCCATACAAAACCGGGTTGAGCCTGCGGCTTTCGCGGCTTTTGCATCTTCCAGCACGTCAGCTATGTTCATCAACGGCTCGGGTTGCAGCCCGGTGCTGTGGTGGGCACTCTGAGCACAATACCCACAATCTTCAGGACATGCACCCGTTTTGATACTGCTTAAGGTACACATCTGGACTGCACGCGGATCATGATGCTCCCGATGAATCCGTTGGGCTTCAAACAGCAGATCGGGCAATGGTTGTTCATAAATGTGGGTAATTCGGTCGAGAGTCGTGAAGTTGGCAACCATGAGCGCGATAAACAACTACAGCTTTTGATCATCAATGATTAAGCTCCTTAAAGCAACACCATAGGTAGAGAAGACAGGTAGAGAGACAGAATGATTTGCGTCTCCCTTGGGCAAAGCTCTCCGATTTTTTCGAGGAATCGGAGAGTCCAATACAAGTTTTTTGGGTTCACGTGCTTAAATTTTCATCCCTCATCCCTCCCTGCTGATTCATCTCTCTTCCCTCTCTACACAAATCGCCCTGCTTTCCAACTCGTGGTGTACAATGCCATGGCTATGAAACCGTCTCCTTCTCGTCGTCGCCGCCGCGCTCCTGCTAAATCACAGCGTTTTAGGATTACGCTGACGGAGTTGCTATGGGCGTTGATTGGGCTGCTGCTAACGATCGGTGGGACGTTATTAAAAGCATCTACAACAGGAGTGCCTTGGACGTGGGCAAACGGGCAGGTGCCTCTGCATTTTTTGGGTGTGAGTTATCAAATTGGTGCGGTGATGCTGGTCGGATGCTTGGGCGGTCGGAATGCGGCGGTAATGTCACAGATTGCCTATCTCTCGCTTGGCTTGGCCGGATTTCAGGTGTTCTCTCAAGGCGGGGGAATGCAGTATCTGACAGAACCGAGTTTTGGCTACTTGCTTGGGTTTGTTCCGGCAGCTTGGGTCTGTGGATACATTGCGTTTAAAGCACCGCCTCGCTTGGAGTCGCTAGCATTTAGCGGACTGTGCGGTGTGATTGTGATTCACATTGTCGGCATCGCTTATCTAATATTGAGTTATCTCTTGAAGTGGATTGATGCTGCTTCTATGCCCTTTACAAAGGCACTGATGACGTATTCTGTTAATCTGCTACCAGGACAATTAGCGGTGATTTGCGCGATCGCAGTGCTGGCCTATTGCCTCAGACGTGTCATGTTTTACTAGGTTCATGCTCAAAAATCGCTTTTTTTGGCTCGCAGCGATCGCGGGGTTAATTCTCGATCGAATCACCAAACTTTGGGTGGTAAAAACGCTAGTTTTACTCCAGTCGATTCCCCTAATTCCAGACGTTTTTCACTTCACGTATGTCGTCAACAAAGGCGCAGCGTTTAGTCTATTTTCGGGCAGCATTTGGTTGCGCTGGCTTTCGCTGGCGGTGAGCCTCGGCTTGATGGCAATGGCGTGGTTTGGTCCTCGGTTTCCCCGGTGGGAACAGTTCGGATACGGGTTTATTCTGAGCGGCGCACTGGGAAATGGCATCGATCGCTTTGTGTTAGGTCATGTGGTCGATTTCATTGATGTTCGACTGATTAATTTTCCGGTGTTTAATTTAGCGGATGTTTTCATTAACGTTGGCATTGTTTGTTTGATCATTGCAACGTTCCTAAAAACTGAGCAGAAATAGCGCCTTCTAATCAAGATCAAACTTTTCAAAATCAGACTTTTGTGGATGGAGGGCAATGATCTTGGGTGCAAAGAAGCGGCTAGTTCTTCGGACTACCAATATCCACTTTCCTTGGGCTGCCAATACTTGCCGTTCTCTGGGCGGTAACTTTTCTAGCCAAGTAGACTCCAGCAAAAAGTAGGGCTGAACGTCTTCCCGCCAACGCTCTTTGATCTCTGTCTCCGAAATTGGGAATACCCGACGATCGCTATAGAAATTGAGCGAGGGGCGATTGTAAGGATAGGACGTGTAGATGATCTGCTTCCGGGGGGTAAATTGGTTCACTATCGCCGCCACAGGCTTAACCGGATAGGCTTCTTCTAACTCCCAAACCCAGTTATTTGACATCACAAAGGTGAGTAGCGTCAAGTACATCCCCCAGATGAGACAAGCGATGAATTGAGTATCGTGCCGCAGAATGAGGATCGTGGTGACCGTGAGGGTGAGCGCCAGCGTTGCAAAGATCAACTGGACATCCGATTGGAATGGAGAAGAGAAGGTGTAGAACGCACAGAGACCCCAAGCCGCGATCGCTAGCACCCCAAACCAAGTTGCCCAAACTCCGGCATGAGCAATGCGACGGTATTGCCGGAGTGCGGCTGTCAGCGGTATCCACATGCGATTGAGTTGCGCTCCAACAACTAAAGCGAGTGCCGGATAGATTGGCAACACATACCACGGCAATTTCGTTTGCATCACCGAGATCACACCAAAATAAAGGCCGCTCCAAATTAACACCAGCTTTGCCCAGCCTAAGTTCCGGTTCTCCCAGGCGTAACGAAATCCAGATGGCAAAAACAAGACCCAGGGCACGCCATTCTTGAGAATCTCTAACCCATAAAACCAAGTTGGACCCTGATTGTTGCTTACCTTGTCTGAAATGCGCTTCAGCGACTGATTCAGCAGATGCGCGTCAATAAAGGTTTGTCCGTAGTGTTGAATCTGTGCGCCGTACCACGAGGCCACCGGAACGCAACCCAGCAGAAAACCGCCCCACAGATACCCGGATGCCAGCAGGCGCGGAGTATCCCACGCCAGAAACCCAAGAGCGATCGCGCCGAGCAAAAACCCTAGAATTCCTTTAGTGAGGCAAATCAACCCGAAACTAATACCAACGCCGAGTCCCCAACGCAAATCGCGCCGCGATCGCAGCACACACCAAACCATAACGACTAAAAAGCACAGCACCGCCCCATCGAGCATCGCCAAGCGTCCATTCCGAATCACGGGTAGCGTTGTCAGGTAGACCAAAGCCGCAAATACGGCAGCCGAGCGTTGAAAGAAGACTTCTCGACCAATCCCATACACCACAGGGACCGATAGAGCCGTCAGCAGCGCTCCCGGCAATCGCGATGTCCATTCGCTAATCCCACCCGCCCGGTACGCTAGGGCAACTAACCAGTGAATCAGAGGCGGTTTGTTGAAATAGGGGTTTCCGCCTATTTCTTTGGGGTAGAGCCAGGTGAGTGAATCAAACGGCGAGCGCACCATCTCCCGCGCGACCTGAGCGACAATTCCCTCGTCCCAATCTCGCAGAGGCAAGCTCCCCAAGTTTACGGTTAGCAAAATTACTGCACCCAGCAGTAGCCCAACTGTCCAAACTGGATCAATCCAATCCTGATCAGGAGGCGTTCTTCTGACATAAGCGCCATCCGTAGAAATTTCCCGATTCATTCGTTCTTACTCGTTTGACAACACCTAGAGCAGTTTCTCGGTATTTTCCTACTCAATATATTTTGCCTCTTTTCGGTCAATCTTCTGGATTGTCGTAGCGACTGGAGCGCTGCTCAACTTTTTTCAATCCTTCCAGGGTTAACAACGTGAAAAAAGTGCCTGCGATCGCAAGCTCCCACAATCCGCAACCCCCCACTGCACCCAAGGCCGCCGTTACCCAAATCGCGGCGGCGGAGGTGAGCCCTTTAGCTCTTTGCTCATTTGTATCAGGACGCTTGGTATGCAAAATTTCTCCAGCCCCTAAAAATCCAACGCCTGCCGCAATCCCTTGGATGGCACGGCTAACGCTCTCACCCATCGAATCTAGGTTCAATTGCAATGGAATCAATACAAACAGCGCTGCTCCTAAACTCACTAAAATGTGGGTTCGCAAACCAGCAGCCTTGTGGCGTTTCTCACGATTCCACCCAATGCTTCCTCCAGCGGCGATCGCTAACATTAATCGCAACAATAAATCAATCAAGTTATGAGAGGGATTTGAAGACGTGAGCATGAATCTCGAAGATGATACAAACAATCAGAAAGAGAATTATAAACGTTTCTAATCCGAGAATGGCACATCATCCACTTTTAGACTTTCTACACCAAGAAATGAGTGATCGGTAGCTGGTCTACTGAGCCGTTGCCTTCAGACTATTTGCTACAGTTCGTTACATTTGCGAGCTGAATCTGCGAAGTCGAAGGGACAAAATCAACGACTTTCAATTCCTCAAAGCGACGAAAACTGTTCTAACTTATCCTCGTTACATTTCTATCAATTTAGGTTAAAGAATGAGATTGAAGAAATGTATTTATACGGCTAAAAAAATCAGTGCAAAAGTTAATACGTTCAGTGGGGAAACCTACCCAAGAAACGGGTAAGTGCCTTATGGCGGATGATCCCTGCAAGCCTTAATGTTAGAAATAGAGTCATGAAAGAGGCATGAAACACCTTCTTAACACGTCTCTCTGATTTAGAAACACTTTCAAGAAATTGGGATTTAATACCGTGTCTGAATGTCCCTGTTGCTCAAGCAAACTCCTACGCCATGCTCGCCAAGGAAGAGTATATTGGTTCTGCACTCACTGTTGGCAAGAGATGCCAGATTTGGTATCTCTCTCTAGGAGCCTTTCTACGAGTGTTTATCAAGGAGATAATTTGCCTAAACCTTCTATCTTGAAGGAGCGCGCTGCCAACCCAGTAATGTCTAGAGCTTGAGATTTTAAGCAGATGGTTTGAACATCTCCCTGACAACGGATCAAAGACAACAACCTTCAAAGAAAATATAAATTTCAACGCAACACAAGTTTTAAGGACAATACAAAGACGGTAGTCACAGATTTCATTCCACCATTTATTATTCGCTCGACGATCAACGGATTTCTGCCAGAAATCTACTTTTTATTCAACATTGCTGTAGTCTTTAGGCTGAAGGGGCAACGTCACACAGATGGTTGTCCCTTTTTCATAACTCGCGATCGCAATCTGCCCCCCATGAGCATCCACCGACTGCTTGACGATCGCTAACCCTAATCCATTGCCCGATACTGCGCCAACATTGGTTCCGCGATGGAATGGCTCAAACAGGCGGCCTTGATCTTCGGGCGGAATGCCAATACCTTCGTCTTTGACTTCAAACTTTGCAGCGGTGCGATCGCATTCAAGCCTCAGATAAACGGTGGTTCCAGCGGGGGAATATTTCAGCGCATTGGAGAGCAGATTGGTCAGAATCTGCCTCAGCAGCTTATTGTCCATCCGCGCTTGAGTTTCTCCCCCCGTTGCCTGGACATACAACTCGAAGCGATGCTGATCTTGATCATTGATCCGCATCTCGTCCACTAGTTCCTGACAAAACAAGTGTAAATCTAGCTCTGTCGGTTCAAACTTGGCTTCCGCTCGTTCAATCACCAGCACATCACTAAGCAAATTGTTCATATTCAGCGCTGCCCCTTGAATGCGCTCAATATGTTCACGCTGCTTCTCGACTGTGCAATTTCCTAAATAAAACTCCAGTAAATCGGCTGACGAGAGAATGGTACTCAACGGCGTTCGGAATTCGTGAGAGGCGGTCGAAACAAACCGGGATTTTAGTTCGCTCAGTTCCCGTTCTTGATCGAGGGCTTTTTGCCTTTCCACCTCTGCTTGCTTGCGCTGGGTAATGTCTCGTTGCAGTCCGACCCAATAGGTATAGTGCCCGGTTTGGTCAGTGACGGGAAAAATACTGAGTTCGATCCAGACTTCTGAGCCGTCTTTGTGATAGTTCACTAATTCTGCCAGCGCTGGTTCCCAATGCTTCAGCGCCGTCCGAATGTGCTTCAATTCCCCCCAATCGGTTTTCGGTCCTTGCAGAATGCGCGGCGTTCTGCCGATTACTTCTTCAGATCGATAACCCATCATGCGGGTAAAGGCGTCATTAATGTAGATGATTTTGGGTCCGGGTGGTTCTACGGGTTCTGCTTCGGTAATCACAACCGCATCGTTGGCGTTGACCACGACCGATTCGAGCAACCGGAGGCGGCGTTCTTGCTCTTTGCGATCGCTAATATCTTCTGCAATTCCGGCGATTCGATAGACACGCCCTGCTGCATTTCGCACCGGAAACGCCCGCGCTAAGAGCCATCGTTCTGCCCCGTCCGGTTTGGTGAAGCGAAGAGTCACTTCGGCAGGTTTGCCCCGGACTGCTTGCCGACTGGCTTTCATGACTTGAGGTAAGTCGTCCTGGCGTACGTGTCCTAGCCAAAACTCTAGGGACTTGTCGTAACAGCGTTCATTCTCGTAGCCGATTACCTGTTGGCATACCGGACTGATGTAGATTAGCTTCTGTTCTTCAAAGTCATACATCCAGAAGATTTGCTGGATATTTTCTGCGAGTTGTCGGAAGCGCTCTTCGCTTTCGCGCAGTTCTTCTGCGGCTTGCTCGCGATCGCCCACATTCAACACTAGGGACATGATTGACGCCCGTTCGCCAGACTCGTCAAATAAAACCGAGTTGTACCATTCGCAGTGGATGATTTCCCCAGTTTTCGTGTAGTTGCGGTTATAGCAGACGTTGCGCGTCACTTGTCCGCTGAGCAGGGCTGCGAGCGTCGGGTCAACGCTCTTAAAGTCTTCCCGAACCACAAATTTCCAGCTTCCAAACCGTTTGCCCAATACTTCATGAGCACTCCAGCCCAAAAGGCTTTCGGCTTCTCGCGACCATCGTGTGACCCGCAACTCTTGATCCCATTCGATCACTGCAAAAGGTGAATTGTTGACATGAAAGTTGAGGCGCTGCAGGGCTTTCTGTGCCTGATCTTGTTCATTGGCGGTGCCGCTAGAATCCGTAACTAGGGGCAGCGACGTTGCTTGTAATTGAGCTTTGAGGGTTTGAACCAGATTTTCTAGTTCGGCATTGCGTTGCTGTAACTGTTGCTGTAACTTCTGCTGTTCGTCTTCCTGCATAGCTCATTGTCACTACTGCGCTTATGCCTAGATTCTTGCTTATAAAAGTTAGAAGTAGATTTTTTTCGGTCTACACTTTAAAGCTTGCTTAAAGAGTTTCGTAGGGAAGTTTGATTTTGAATGTCGTCCAACCGTCTTGACTGCTGACTTGGATCGTTCCTTGCAACTGCTCGATTAGTTTTTTAACTAATGCCAGACCCAGTCCTGTGCCACCTTTTTGCCAGCGATCGCTGCCCGGAACTCGATAAAATTTATCAAAAATGTGGGGCAGATCTTTAGTCCGAATCTCAGCCTGATTCGCGATCGTAATGTTTAGCATAGGGACGGGTTCTTCTGAATTCGCTTCGATTCTAAACACAATTTCTCCCCGGCTTGGAGTGTATTTGCAAGCATTATTAAGGAGTTCGACAAAGATTCTTTGTAAACTAACGCTATCTGCCACAATGATGGGCAAGTCATCGGGAATATCGAGCTTCAAAACTTGGTGACATTCGCGCGATCTCACCTGAAAAGACTCGCCGAGCTTGCGCAGCTGTTCTCTAATGTTCAACGGTTCAGATGCTGCTAACGTCTCACCCGACTCTAACTGATATAAATCGAGCAAATTCTGAATGAGTTCCTCTCCTTGAGTGCAAGCCGCTAGCGCGATCTCTGTATATTGCTTGCGATTGTTGGGCATAGCCTCCATCAATTGCAGAGCAACTTTAATGGTTGTAAGCGGCGCTCTCAGATCGTGAGTAATGGTAGTGACAAAATCGTCCTTTTGGTTATTAATGTCTCGAAGTTCTTTAACCTTTTTTTGAATATCTAGCTGAGCACTATGGCGTTTGAGACGAGCGGCGATCGTCTCTAATAATTCTGTTCGGCGAAACGGTTTTGTGAGATAGTCATCAGCTCCCAAATTCATGCCTTGACGAATTTCGGCTTTGTCTGCTTTTGCCGTCAAGAAGATAAACGGAATCATACTGGTGGACTGCTCTTGCCGCAGTTCTTGCAAGACACTATAGCCATCAAAATTGGGCATTTTAATATCGCAAATAATTAAATCTGGAGCCGTTTCCTTTGCTAACTCAATGCCGGTTAAACCCGTTTCTGCATAGATTGAGTCGAAGCCACCAGACGCCAAAATTTCTATAATATTCAGCCGAACATCTTTCTCATCTTCAATCACTAAAATCTTCATCAGATCGCCTCATTCTCTCAAGCTCATAGCGCTTTTTGTTAAGAGTGCAGTAGAAATTTAGCGTATATCAATGGCCTGGTTAAGCCGTATGATGCCTAACGCTCTATGGTTAGAACTCAACAGAATGCGCAGTTCCAGCTAAATAGGGTGGTAGATAATATGTATTTTTACTAAAGTTGCCTCAATAAAAATTTCGCTATAAAACGCTATTTGTTTGATTATTTCTCGTATTAAATATCTAGTGCTACACCTGACTAAATCTAATGCTGTCTATACGCCGCGTAGCCAAAATCATTATCAATTGATCGCTACTGAAAGGTAGAACATATGTGACAGTGTGTAGCTTGGTCGTCGGTTCTGCTAACTTACCCTGATGCCTTGATTATACAAATTGAAAAGTAGCTGTAGATCTGAAGTCATCAACCCTGTGGTAGAAAGTTAAGGTGATGAATACAGAATTTAACTGTGAGGCTTAATGAAGGGTTGAAAACGAACTGATCTTTCCTCTTCCCCCCTTTCCCCTTTCCCTTTAAGCTAAAGATTGCGATGTAGCAAGACTTGAATCTATGCAGAATTACGATGTTGTCGTGTGTGGAGCCGGGCCTGCGGGGGCAACGGCAGCGGCGGAAGCCGCAAGAGCAGGACTAAAGGTTGCGCTACTGGAAAAACAGTTTTTGCCGCGTCATAAAACGTGCGGCGGCGGAATGCCAATGGTGATGCAAAACCATTTGTATGATTTAGCGCCAGAAGCGTTTGTCGAATCGGATGTGATGTTTATGCGTCATACCTGGAAATTTGATGATCCTTACCTCGCTCCGATTAATCCTCCCGGTTCTGATGAAACGCTCTCTCTGTGGATGGTGCAGCGTCCGATCTTTGACAATGTGTTAGCGCAACGAGCGGCCCAACTGGGGGCAGATTTACGCGATGGGGTTGCGCTGCGATCGCTAGATCCCCAGTCCGACGGCGTGATTGTCCGGGCGGAAGGGGTCAAAACCGGAACCCAGTTTGTTGCAAAAGCAAAGTATGTAATTGGAGCTGATGGTGCTAATGGCGTGACCGTCAAGGCGACGAAGTTAAGAAAGAATCCTGCGATCGCGATCGCGCTAGAGGTTGAACAGCCTCACCAGTGGGGCGATGGACATGGAGAATTGCGTCCTGATATTGCCCATTTGGAATACGGTGCGGTGAAGCGGGGCTATGCCTGGATCTTTCCGAAAGCGGATCACCTCAATATCGGCGCGGGATTGTTTCGTCCAGATAAGAAAGATGCGCGGGGCGACAGCACGATTCGGACGGAATTGCAGAAAACGATTTTTGAGTATATGGATGCGCTGAATGTAAAATACGATCCGAACAATCTCCGCTTTCGGGGACATCCCTTACCAACCTGGAGCGGCAAAGAATTACTGCATGAAGGACGGATCTTATTAATTGGCGATGCGGCAGGATTGATTAATCCATTGTTTGGTGATGGGATTCTGCATGCCGTGAAAAGTGGCGCGATCGCCGCTAGTGCGATCGCAGACGATGCGGCTCACGAGTACACCAATCGGATTCATGCTGAGTTTGCGGCGAACTTTGATGCAGCGCTCAATCTATCTCGCGTGTTTTATCAGTGGACGGGCGCTTGCTATAAATATGGCGTCAAATATGAGAAGGCAACACGCTATGCCACACAGCTTTTGTGTGGGGAGTTGCTGTTTACCGATATGGCAGGTCGGGCAATGCGGCGGCTAAAGCGATCGGTGGGGGAGAACTTCTTTCCGGCGTTGAATGGGTGATTACCAATTCAGACAGCCTCTATGAGACATCATCTATAAAGACAGGGGGCATTAGTGATTATCTAGAATCTTGCTGTATTGCTCTAGTAGATAATTTGGCTTTCGTAGAGAAATGAGATAGCCAAGGTGGATTAGCGATGCTGATACGAACATAACGGGAATGGCCAAAGGAAAAAAGAAGATATGGCGAGGATCGTTTGCAACCATTTTGTGAAGGCGATCGCAAAACACCTGTATCTTGCCACCAATTCCATTCATCGTTGGATCGTCTAGTTGGTCTCGCTTTTTTCCCCGTCTCAGCAGTCGCTTTTGCCAATAATAATCATGACCGATTAATAAAAATCGCCAGAAGAAATGAGCTAAACCATTGGGCGGTGCATGTAGCGTTCTTGCCTGTGGCTGTTTCCAAATCGTGAAGCCTTGTTCTCGGAGATAATGAGCATGAATCACACAATTGCCTCGGTAGAGCGGCAACTGAGTAGGGATAGGATAGCGCAACAAAAACTCTCGGCGAAATGCAACGTTGTTTAGAAAATATTGCTTAGCTGGAGCTAACTCTTTTTGACCAGAAAATTGAGGAAAAATGTAAGTCATTGCCATTGCAGTTCCATAAATTCCTGCACTGACCGTTGCCGTTTCACCTGCAACAATTTGGATATTTTCTGATTGGTAAAATGGCTGCAATATTACTTCTAACCAATAATGTTCATAAGTACAATCAGAATCATAGAAGACAATGATTTCTCCAGTTGCCAGCTTTGCACCCAGCATTTTGGACTGATAATATCCAGTGCCTATAGGCGCTTCGTGAATTTCAATCCAGGGATAAAGGTGACACAACTCCTCTAGTAAATCTGCTGGCGCATTGCCACTATCAATTAGAATAACTTCGTTTGCACAAGTGGGGCCAGGCTCTTGAGCGGCCAATGAAGAGAGCGATCGCGAGAGCCCTTTCAAATCAGCATTCACCAAGTTTTCTGTTTCTAAGATAATAGAAAAGCTCAGAAGATCATGATTCACAAACTTACTCCCGCCCGCAAATTCTAAATTCTTAACTGAACAAATATGGCAAGTACATAATTTTCCCTCCATCCCAATTATATTTGTTCCTCTTATAACAAAAAAGAGATTTTTGGAAATACCCAAAAATCTCTGTCCTAGTAATGACTGACTATGAACTAAGAATTAGGTTTCTTCTGAGGGCCAAAATAAGCCTTGTAGATCTCATGCGCGATCGGCACTGCCGATTCTGCCCCAAATCCGCCATTTTCCACCACAACCGCCACTGCAATCTGTGGGTTCTTTACCGGACCATACCCTACATACACCGCATTGTCGCGTTGTCCAAGCACTTCAGCAGTTCCGGTTTTACCAGCCGTTGGGGGAATAGAGCCATCGCTAAGCTGACGCGCGGTTCCTTCTTTCACCACCGCAATGAGTCCTTCTCGAATCGCGTTAACTGTGCCTGGATTCATTCCAGTCGCTTCGGGCTGCATCTCAGGCTGAAAGTTTTGGTTGACCATCAGGTGAGGTTTCACTCGCTTACCACCATTGGCGATCGCAGACACCATCACCGCCATCTCGAGCGGCGTCACCTGGACAACACCTTGCCCGATCGCCATACTCACCGTGTCGCCCCCATACCACGGCTCGTTGTAGAGCTTTTGTTTTTGCTCTGGGGTGGGAATCACGCCATGATTGCCCCCCTCAAGTCCCATGTTTGATGATGTTCCAATGCCGAGGTTCTGTCCCCATTTCGCAATTTCTTCCGGACCAGCCGCCATGCCCACTTGATAGAAGAACGTGTTGCTGCTAACGGCAAATGCATCTCGAAAGCCAATTACACCATGGCCTCCGCCCCCATGTTCGTGAAACAGCGTGCCACCAATATTGATTGCGCCATAGGTAGGTAAGGTGGACGTGGGCGAAAACTTACCCGACTCCATTCCTGCCGCCGCCGTCACAATTTTGAATGTGCTTCCCGGCGGATAGCCTTGCAGCGCACGGTTTAACAAGGGCGTGTTTTCGTTTTGAAGTGCGTCCCATTCGGTTTGAGTAATCTTGCGCGTAAACATGTTGGGATCAAACGTTGGCCCACTCGCTAGCACTAATACAGCTCCGGTCTTGATGTCCATTGCCACAACCGCACCGCGCTGATTGTTCAACGCTTTCTCCGCCGCTTGTTGCATTTTCAAATCTAAGGTGAGTTGTAAGGGTGAACCTGAAGCAGGTTGCTGTACGCCCAACATGTTCAACTCTTTACCAACAGAGTCCACCTCAATCAAGCGATTGCCCCAGGTTCCGCGCAACACATCATCTGCGATCCGCTCGATTCCCATTCGACCCAGCAGCATTCCGACCGGAAATTCGGGGTGTCCTTTGAGATCGTCTTGGGTTGCCTCACCGATATAGCCGATCACATGCGACGCCAAACTGCCATGGGGGTAGAATCGGTTCGATTCAGGCTGCATCTCGAGTCCGGGGATCGTTCCGCTTTCAGAAAGGGCAATAAAGCGTTTCTCGTCGAGTTTGCGGAAGATCCGCACAGGCATTGCCGATCGATATCCTCGCTCTTCTATTTTCTTGAGAATTTCTTCGGCAGGCATCCCTAGAAGCTGACTCAATTGTTTAGCGCTTTCCTGCCATTGCTCTTTCGTTTGCTCGCGTGGATAGAGATACACCGATCGCGAGAGTTGACTCGTTGCTAATGTTTTGCCGTTGCGATCGAGAATATTGCCGCGATCGGCAACAATCGGCAGCGGACGAATTCGGTTATTGTCAGCAAGCTGCCGATTGTACTCGCCTTGCACAAGCTGTAGGTAAGCAACGCGAAACAAACAGATGCTAATTAACCCCGTCGCAATCATCAACAACACAATGGCACGAGACGTGCGGTGCGATCGCGTCCGATTAACCCAATTTTTAGTAGATGCAGATGAAAAGCCTGTCGCCATACGACCTCAACGTCCTTTAATTAAATTTTATGATCGCAACCTACCTAAGGGTAGAGTTTAAAGACATTAAAACTCTTTGAGCAGATTTTTAATCGGTGAGTAAGGGGATCATGACGAGCACGTTAAATTACTCCTCTTGATTGTGGAAACCAACTAAGTTCCTGTCAAATTGGTTTCTTTAATGAAGAAAATCGAGGACTCCCTATTTCTATTATTCCTAGCAATAGAGACGAATGATTTTGAGCAACAGCAGGATGTTGCTTCTTGACGGCAGAAGCCAAGATTTGAAAGGGGCATCTTGTTACCTTCTCTATCTAGGTTTTTCACTCCGGAAGTTTCTGGCAAAAGTCTTGCTATTCCATAGCACAAGCGAGAAAACACGGTTCTTCAAAACGCCTGGTTCAGTATTTACCGATTCAGTACCGCATCAAAAAACCAAGAATCTGAGGCTAGACGCTAAAAATTCGAGGAATCCGCCGCTAACAAGGTTTTAGCCAAAGCCAACGCATCATCACGACTCGTAATTTTTTGCTCAGCATGTGCCAGTTGCAGTGCGGCGAGCAGTCGTCCAATAATAGGTCCAGCAGGAATATGCAGGGTTTTCATTAGGTCTTGCCCTGTCACCAAAGCCTTCGGATGGGCGACTGGATCATTGCTGTTTAAGAACCGCTCAATTAGGAGAGCGCCTCCTTCAGAATTGCCGGCGCTTAGCCCATCGAAAAACAGTCCCGCTGCCATACTACTTGAGACGTCGTACGCATCCCTTTGGAGCTTGGCAGCGCCAATCGCCAGCAGCATCACCGCTGGAAACGTAATGCCAGCACTTTGGAAGAAGAAATACTGCTCTGCCAGCGTCCACTTGGAGCAAGGATTAGCAGTCTGAAACGCAGGCAATGATTTGATCACCGTACTTGCGGCTTGGATTTCTGCCCGACTGTATTTCAGCCGCCATAGCTGCCCTTCTGCAGTTTGGGGATCGCTAGAGAGTAGGCTAGCAAGCTTAGCGATCGTAATCCAGGTTCGGGCTGACCCTGACGCTTTTGGCTCCATTCGAGATTTTCCGGCTGTCGCGCCACGGACTCCGCGCACCAGTTCTGCCCAAAAATCTGCCCAAGTTTCTTGAATTACGACGGTCGTTTGATCGATCGCCGCAATTCGGCGCAATCCTTCATCGGTCGCGTCGGGGAACCAATCATTCAGTAAGCCATCCTCCCAAGCGCTCCGCAGCCAAGGCGTTCCTTTTACCGTGCTGAGCAGATAATTTAGTTCTGATTGGACTCGCTCTGCCGCAATGTGGCGTAACTGTGGGGCAAGCTGACGAATGGCGTGCTGAGTATCTTGATCTAACGTAAATCCGAGTTGAGACGCTTGACGGTAGGCACGCAGCAGCCTCAAGGGATCTTCCTGCAAATTCTCCGCACAAATCATGCGGAGGCGTTTGCGCTGCAAATCTTCGTAACCCCCAAGTGGGTCAAGCAATTCTGCGGTGTGCGGATTGTACGCGATCGCGTTGACGGTAAAATCGCGTCGCCGCAAATCTGCTTCTAGAGAGGCTCCCACCTGTAGCGCAAAATCAGCCGTTCCTTGCTCAAACACGACCCGTGCAATCTGACGTTCTGCATCAAGCAGCACAAATCCGGCTCTATAGTGGCGGGCGATCGCGGTTGCCGTTTCGACCGCATCGCTGGGTAACACAAAATCGAGATCTAAATACTCCGATTCTCGACCGAGCAGGGCGTCTCGGACTGTCCCTCCTACCAAACAAGCGGCCTTCGGTAGCCACTTGATGCTGAAGGGCCATTTCCGGGGAGACAGCACCGAGGAGTCGGATAACACGTTTAGTTGATACTCGTTCAGAACAGTCAAGGGTCGATCAATCCGTAGGTAATTTAAACTTAATGAAGCAACAAAATTTGGAGTTCAACCTCTGCTGTTTCCGCAACATAAATCAACCAATAGTGAGTGATTTAATGGTTGTGCCTGAGCTAGAGTAGCAGAAATAGAGAGGATCTCGATTCTATTTGAACAGAGAGACTAGAACCATGTGTATTTGCATCAATTGCCATTACGTCGATCGCTGCACGACCTACAACGCAGTAGAAACGCAGCACCAGCAAGTCCACCTGACCGAAACGCCCGATTTTGAGGCAACTGAGCCAACAATCAATGTTAACATCCGCGATCGCGGTGACTACATCGAAATGGAATGGGATGTGGTTGGCTGTCTCAGTTTCAGAGAGGAATCAGGAAAGTGGGTGAAACTCCGTCCGGGTGAGCTAGTGCCAACTTAATCGCAACTTAAACATAGCAGTGTAGCGTCAGCGAGATATCTAAAATGCAACTCGATGGCTAGTTATGGGAATCCTGAGAGGGAAGTTTAAAAATTCCATAGCGTTGGAGAGCCATGCGCTTCATTCGTCACACTCGATCTCAGGTTGCAATTGCTTCACGCTTTGCGCTGACCGCTCTTACTACAATTAATATGATTGCTGCTGTTGGCGGCGCAGCTTGGGCTGAAACGACTCAGCCACCAGCCAAGACCATCGAACTTTCAAAGGTTATTCAAGAAGCTCAAAATTTTTACAATCAGGGAGAAAGCAAGGCCCGCAGCGCCCGCTATCGCGAGGCGCTAGAGGACTATAATCAAGCGATCCAACGCAATCCGAGCTTGAGTGGCGCGTTTGTCGGACGGGGTATGGTACGGTCGCGGCTTGGCGATCGCGAAGGGGCAATGCAAGACCTCAATCACGCTGCCACCATGAACCCAGCCGATGCGATCGTTTACGCTCATCGCGGTGGCATTCGCTATAACTCAGGCAGCATGGAAGCTGCGATTAACGATCTGAGCAAGGCAATTGAGCTTGATCCGACTTTAGCAGCGGCATATGTGAATCGGGGCTACATCAAATCGCAGTCTCAGGATACGAGCGGTGCGATCGCAGACTTTGAGAAAGCCCTACAAGTCCAGCCGACTTATGCTCCAGCCCTCTTAAACCGGGGGTATGTCAAATTTAATCAGGGCGATCGCACGGGCGCGCTAGATGACCTGAATCAAGCAATTAAGCTTCAGTCCAATTATGCGGAAGCCTTTCTGATCCGAGGAACCTTGCGTCACGATATGGGCGAAGACGCTGTCGCGATCGAGGATATCAGCCAAGCGATTCGCCTCAAGCCCAACTACATTGCCGCTTACTTCAGCCGCGCGGCTACAAATTCTAAAATGGGCAATTTAGAAGCGGCTCAAGCCGATTACACGCAAGTCATTCAACTGAGTCCTGATCAGCCTGAGACGTTTCATCAACGGGGTCTGATTCGAGCGGCGTTGGGTGATGAGTCCGGCGCAATGGACGATTATAATCAAGCGCTTCGCTTGAAGTCAGACTATGCCGATGTTCTGAAAAGTCGAGGCGATCTGCGGGGCATTATGGGCGACAAACCAGGCGCGATCGCAGATTACGATCAAGCCCTTTTAGCGCAACCTACCCTGACCACTGCTTATGCTGCACGTGCCTCAGTGCGATCGCAGCTAGGCGATAAACAAGGCGCGTTTGCCGATTACACCCAAGCAGTAAATTACAACACCAACGATCCCAATGCCTACGAGGCGCGGGGCAAAGCCCGGATGCAACTCGGCGACTTGCAGGGCGCGATCGAGGATTTCAATCAGACGCTCCGGCTCAATGTCAATAGCGCTGAAGCTTATTACAATCGCGGCATGTTACTTGCCCGCTCTGGCGATCGCCAAGCAGCGTTCCTGGATCTCCAGAAGGCGGCAGAGCTTTACCGCCAAGATAGTAATGCCGAAGGCTACCGCAACTCGCTCAGCAATCTAAACAGCATGAAGCAATAATTTGTTGGTTTGACAACATGCTGCTAAAATCGTGTAGAGATAGTTCTATAGAACTATCTCTACACGATTTTTGTGACGTCTCGCTTTCTCTCTTTAGAAGACCCCGCGTTCGGTATACAGTAGAACTGAAGATGTTTCACTGATAGAGAACTGTAAACGCTGCACTGAGACTGATTTGATCAAGGTCAGCACTGTCTTACAGGGGTTTAATAGCTATGATTACTGCCCTAACCGTATTAGTCGCTATAGCCGTCTTGGGCTGGGGGTTTAACCGCGCTCGACCCTATGGAAAGATAGGCATTTTAGCGTGGCTCCAGTCTGTGGTCTTGATGGCTCCTTGGCTGCTCTTTTTTGGATTATTTGCTGTTGGAATCTATTTAAATCTTGCTGGGATGCTGCTGTTATTTATTGCATCTACAGCCGCCTATATTTTGCTTGGACGCCAGCTAAGAGCTGCTGGGCAAGATGTTTTATCGAAACGAGCGGCAACTCTTGCCAATCCAGACCTAGAACCTAACGGGGATTCCCCTTCTCAAGCGACACTGAGCGAACGGCAAGCTGTAGAAAAAGCCGCAGAAGCGCTTCAACCTCCCGAAGTTGTACCGATTCCGGCAGAAGATTTGCAAACCATCAAAGAAATCTTTGGGATTGATACATTTTTTGTAACTGAAACAACGTCCTACCAAGAAGGAGCTATCTTTCAAGGCAATTTGCGGGGCGAGGTTGAGCCAACCTTCACTAGGCTATCGAAGAGTTTAGAAGAACGAGTCGGCGATCGCTACCATCTCTTTCTGGTTGAAAATCCCCAAGGAAAGCCGGTGGTGGTTGTTTTACCGAGTAAGAATGATCCGAAGCCGTCTACTCTAACACAGAAGCTGCTGGCACTCGTTTTGTTTGTCGCGACGATCGCTACAAGTTTAGAAACAGGGGGGATTCTATTAGGATTTGACTTCTACAGTTCGCCCGATCGCTATTGGGAAGTATTACCTATTAGCTTAGGGCTGCTGGCAATTTTGGGAGTTCATGAACTGGGTCACTGGCTGATGGCGCGCCGCTATCGGGTTCGATTGAGTCTGCCCTATTTCATTCCGACTTGGCAAATTGGCTCATTCGGAGCAATTACGCGATTTGAATCATTTCTGCCGAGCCGCAGCGCCCTGTTTGATATCGCGATCGCGGGTCCTGCTGCCGGAGGAATTCTATCGCTAGGAATGCTGATTACTGGACTGTCTCTTTCTAATGCTGATAGCCTATTCAAAGTGCCAACCCAATTTTTTGAAGGGTCGATCCTGATCGGAACATTGGCACGGGTTCTTTTAGGAACGGCTGTTCAACAACCCATTGTCGCCATTCATCCCTTAGTTGTTCTCGGTTGGATTGGGTTAGTGATTACCGCCATCAATGTCATGCCTGCTGGACAGTTAGACGGCGGCAGAATTGTTCAAGCGATTTACGGACGCAAAACCGCTAATAGAACCACGGTTGCTACTATTTTGGTCCTCGGAATTGCTTCCCTCGTAAACCCATTAGCATTGTATTGGGCAATCGTCATTGTGGTGTTGCAACGTAGCCTTGAGCGTCCAAGCTTTAACGAACTGACAGAACCCGACGACGCACGAGCCGCTTTTGGGTTACTGGCGTTATTTCTAATGATTACAATTCTGCTGCCGCTAACGCCCAGCCTTGCAGGACGACTAGGAATTGGTGGTTAGTTTAGGTAGTTGGTTTGATTGTGTAATCGGGCTAACTTGTCTACTTTGTCAAATTTCTTGCCTACTAAATGAACACCTGTCCCGGAACCTTGCGTTGCGCTGGTGTCGTCATAGCTAGTACCTACTCTTTCAGAATTTTCCCATGCGTCCTAGTTCTTCTGCCAAGCTTCTCGCCGCGATCGCGCTTGTTGGAGCGCTGTCCCTCATGACCGGAATGCCATTGCTCCAACCCGCTTCCGCGAATCCCCTCAAGCAATCTTCCGAAGTCAAGAAACTGAGTAATTCATCTGAAGACGCTACTGCTCGTCCGGTCAACGCCTCTCGCTCTCCAATGGCTCCAATCCCAGTGACCAACGCGATCCTACGAGACATTACTCGAAAATCCGACGTTTCCCGTTCATCGTTAAGAATCATTCAGGTTGAGCCACGCACTTGGAGCGATGGCTGTCTGGGCTTAGCAGAACCCGGAGTACTCTGCACCCAAGCGCTAGTTGACGGTTGGCGGGTGCGCGTTGAAGGCAAGAACCAAGCATGGACGTATCGCAGCGATCGTCAAGGTTCCGTGATCAAGCTTGAACCCAAGACCAGCACGAGCCAACTTAGTCCGACTCGCTTGGAAGACGACGAACTTCCGAAACCACTGGAGCGAGGAACCGTTTTTCGCGTCATCACAAGCGGCGGTTTCGCTGGGCAAACGGCTCAAACTGTTTTATTAGCTGACGGACGGCTCCTTCACTCCAGAATGAGAGCCAACGGAACCTACGCTCCAACCAAGGTCTACCGCCTCTCTCCTCAGCAATTACAGCCCTTTCAGAAGATGCTAGAGCAAGCTCATTTGGAGCAATTTGATCGGCTCAGCTATCCTGCAAAGCCAGGTTCTGCTGATTTCTTTACCGTCACGCTCACCAGTCCAGCGGCAACCGTTCAATATTCTGACTCAGTTCAAAATCAACTCCCCAGTCCTCTCCAAACTGTCATCCAAAGCTGGCAAAACCTGGCTCAATCAAACTAGTTTGCAGCTTGTGCCTCTGCCCCAGCCGTTCGTTCAACCCCTAGAAAGGGAAAACTTAACCTAGAGTTTATAAGCTCTAAGGAGTGAGGAATGGCATGAGACGGGAATCAAAGCCCAAGCTTAAACTCATGATTGTAGATGATGAGCCAGATAACCTTGACTTGCTCTATCGCACGTTCCGGCGAGACTATGACGTGGTTAGAGCAACGAGCGCGATCGAGGCTCTCAAACTGCTGGATGATCATGGCGAGATGGCAATTATTATTTCTGATCAACGGATGCCCGAAATGCTCGGCACTGAGTTTCTCGGCAGAACCGTCGATCTCTTCCCAGACACAATTCGGATTGTTCTCACGGGATACACCGATGTCGAGGATTTGGTGGATGCGATCAATGCAGGTAAAGTTTTCAAATACATCACCAAGCCTTGGAAGCCTCAGCAACTTCAAGTCGTGATCGAGCAGGCAACCGAAACTTACCGTGTTATCAAACAACGCACCGAAGATTTAAAGCGCGCCCTGCGACGGGAATCACTCTTTAATGCTATCACTTCTGCCATTCGCAGTTCTCTAAACTATCAGAGTATGCTGCAAACACTCGTGGAGACCTTGGGGCAGGCGTTTGAAGCGACCTGTAGCATGCTCCACCCGGTAGAAGGAGATATGCTACTCTCTCAATCAGCCATTTTTTGCTCCACTGGTTGCCGGGACGGAGATTGTGATGCAGATCGGAAGTCTGCTCTGATTCAATCGGTTCTCAAGCAACACCAGACGGAAATGGAGCCACCCAGCCAAGGTGAGCAAGCGCCTCATCTTGCTGTTCCGCTCACGTATCAACAAGGGTTACTAGCAATTCTCTCGTTGCATCGAGGAGTTGATACTCCTTTGTGGTCGAAAGAGGATATTCATCTCATTGAAGAAGTAGCAGAACAAGCCGCGCTCGCTATTTCGCAAGCACAACTCTATCAGCGTACCCAACAGCAAGCCGAGCAGATCCGCGTAGAGTTAGGAGTCGCCCGCCAGATTCAAAGCAATCTTCTGCGTCAGATATTGCCCGATGTAGAGGAGTTTAAAGTTCAAGCGTGCTGTCATCCGGCAAGCGAAGTGGGCGGCGATTTTTTTGAGGTCTACCAGCATCCCCATGGCGATGTTTGGTTAGCGGTTGGGGATGTGTCTGGAAAAGGGGTTCCAGCCGCCTTGTTTATGGCAAGCGCCATTTCGGTCTTACGCCGAGAATTAGCTCAAGAAGCACCGCCAGAACCGGATGAGGTGATGCGAAATCTCAACAGCATTCTAGCGAATGATCTAGTTAGTGCAAATTGCTTTATCACCTTAGTTCTTGCCCGCTATAGCCCAGATACAAAGCAACTGGTATACGCCAATGCTGGACATATTTATCCGCTAGTCTGGTCGAACCGAACCGAACCTGTTGAGCCGAATTACCTGAAAGTTCGTGGAGTACCGCTCGGCATTTTACCAACTTGGAACGCGATCGCAGGTGATTTGGCGCTTCAACCTGGCGAAGTGTTGTTACTGACAAGCGATGGCATTACAGAAGCAACTGTTTATGGTGAGTCTCCTTTGGAAGGATGTGGAACGGGTTTGATGCTGAGAGAAACTGGACTATGGCAATTATTACGGCAAACAAGGGAATGCTTAGATTTGAAGCAACTTCTCAGTCGCATTCAAGCCCAAACTGCTATTCAGGAAGATGACCAGACGATTCTTTCTCTGGAGGTTCTGTAACTTATGAGAACTGAGCTTCAGATCCCGAGTGATATAAAATTCCTTAACGTAGCTGAGACTTGGCTCCTTGGTACGCTAGAAGCTGAAATTGGCGATCAAGTCGATTGGTCACGTCAATCGACTCGATTGCGCCTTGCGTTAGTCGAGGCATACTCAAATGTTGTGCGTCATGCTCACCGCGATCAGCCGACGCTTCCCGTGATTCTGCGGTTGGAATTGAGAAACCGAGAGTTTGCCTTAGAAATTTGGGATCATGGCGCGGGCTACGACCTATCTACCTATCTCCCTCCTTCTCCGCAAGAGATGCAGGAACATGGCTATGGATGGCTAATTCTCAATCGACTGATGGATCGCGTAGAATATCGTCTCCAAGTCAACGGTCGAAATTGTTTGAAGCTTGAAGCTAGTTTTTCAGATTAGAGCAATCTGATGTGCCAGCATTAGCGTCCTAAATCGAGTAAGGCATTAATGGTTTCGGCACAGCGACTAGTGACGGCTTCCAGTTCAGCGCGATCGCTCGATTGGGGCGGCAAAATGATCTCTCCAATCCGAATGGTCACAGGCACAGGACGCGGAATGGTAGAGCCTTTCTTAAAGACTTGATCAGTTCCCCACAAGCCGACGGGTAAGAGTGGGGAGTTTGTTTTGGCAGCAATCCATGCCGCCCCGAGTTTTGGATCAGTAATGCGACCGTCAAGGGTGCGAGTGCCATCGAGAAATACGCCCGTTGCCCAACCCGATTTGATTGATGCGATCGCGGCTTTCATCGCGGCACGGTCAGCGCTCCCTCGCTTCACTGGATACGCTCCATACGCCTGAATGGCTTGCTTCAGAACTGGAATCTGAAATAACTCTTCTTTTGCCATGTAGGCTACAGGACGCCCTACCGCACACGATAGTAATGGAGGGTCAAAATCGCTAGCATGATTGCTGACAACGAGTAATCGTCCGTAGCGAGGTACATGATCGGCACCATAAATGCGCCCCCGGAAATAGCCGTGGAGGACGGGAGCGACAACAGACCATTTAAACAGATGATAAAGAGCGAGACTGATGAACGGTTCTCGCTGAGGTTCAAGATTTGAAGACTGGGGGGACGGTTCTATAGAATTGGGGGTCATAGGTATCGGGTAGGGGGAGTGTGACTCCTAGCGTCCCCCCTAAGCAGGTAAGTCTGCGACACTACTAATATTTTCTAAGCCTAACTCAGGGCAGCTACGCTTGATGATGCCTGTTAAAACTTTACCAGGTCCGACCTCAATCACACGACTGACGCCTTGCTGAGGAAACTTTAGTGAGATCTCGCGCCACCGAACAGAACCCGTCATCTGACGACTAAGCCGGTCCTTGAGCGCCACTGCGTCGGTGCTGGGAGTTGGGTCAACATTAGACAATACTGGAACTTGAGCCGTTTGAAATTCAACCTGATCGAGAACAGTGTTGAACCGAGCGGCGGCATCTGCCATCAGCGGAGAGTGAAAGGCTCCACTCACATTGAGACGGATCGCGCGTTTCGCCTTGACTTGACCTAAAACCAATTCAACCGCGTCGGGCGTTCCAGAAATGACGACCTGCCCAGAATTATTGTCGTTGGCAAGAACGGCGTCGGGCGTTTGGGCAAGAACAGCGTCGAGTTGAGCGCGATCGCAGCCTAACAATGCTGCCATCATGCCCTCCGAAGCAGTGTCCATCAATTCGGCTCGGCGTTGAATTAGGCGCAGTCCAGATTCAAAATCAAAGACGCCTGCGGTGTAGAGAGCGGCGTATTCTCCTAAACTGTGACCTGCTACATAATCAGGGCGATGTCCTTGGGCATTTAGCAGGTCTGCTAGAACCGTTTCAACGACGTACATACAAGGCTGCGTGTACCGCGTTTGCGAAACCTTGTCGTCTTCGTTCTGACAGGTTTCAACAACAGACCAGCCTAAAATTTGCTCAGCCTGCTCAAATCGTGCCTTTCCTGCTGGCAGATCAAGTAAATCGATGCCCATACCAACCGTCTGAGATCCTTGCCCAGGGAATACCCATGCCGTTTTCGTCATTAGTGGTTCTACAGTGTGATGGATAGAGAACTGTGGAAGTGCGTCTGTCGAAGAACTAATCGAATCGACCCCATTGAAATAGGGCAGCCCCCCAGGTTAAGCCTGCGCCGAAACCAGACGCCGCGATCATATCTCCAGGTTTGACCTGTCCGTGGCGCACGGCTTCATCTAACGCTAGGGGAATTGACGCCGCTGATGTATTGCCGTGTTGTGCCAGATTGCTAATGACTTTATGGGAAGGAATATGCAGTCGGGTGGCAACGGCATCTAAAATTCGCTGGTTGGCTTGGTGCAGCAAGAGCCAATCCACCTGTTCAACGGTTAGATTTGCCCGAAATAGAGCCTTTTCGATCACCTCGGGAACTCGCTTTACGGCAAAGCGATAGACATCTTGCCCGTTCATCGTGATCGGATTGAATGTACCCTGTGCGATCGCTACATCTTCCAATAAGGGTTTTGGTTGGCTGTTATACGACAAATTGAGACACTTATTGAGCATGCCATCGCTGCGAAGCTCAAACGCGAGCAATCGATCGGCCTCGTTTGCTTGCATGACAACTGCACCCGCACCATCGCCAAATAGGACGCACGTGCGCCGATCCGTCCAATCAACCCAGCGGGAGAGAATGTCTGCCCCAATCAGCAACACATTTTGGTAAACACCAGTGCGAATGTACTGTGCGGCAGTCACCATGCCAAAGACAAAGCCAGAGCAGGCAGCAGTGAGGTCAAACGCTACGGCTCTAGACGCTCCGATTTCTGCCTGGACTCGACAGGCAGTGCCAAACAAATCGTCCGGAGTGGACGTTGCGAGGAGAATCAGGTCGACATCCATTGCGGTGATGCCCGCCATTGAGATCGCACCCTTTGCCGCCTCTGCCGCAAGCTCGGCTAGAGAGCTATCGGGAGGTGCTAACCGTCGGTGACGAATGCCAGTCCGCGAAGCAATCCAGTCATCCGATGTTTCCACGATTTGACTGAGTTGAGTATTGTCAACAGACACAGCGGGAGTTGCCGATCCGCAGCCTGTAATTGCTAGTCCTAACCCTGAGTGTTCCAAGGTTCTTTACTCCATCTTTGCAGGGCAATAGTTCAGACGCCGTGCGCCTCTGAGGGAAATTAGTGGTCAGCTACTCACGGCGGGTTTTTCATAGCTAGACCGAATGCGATCTAACACATGATTGTCGATCGCATCTTTCGCCAATCGAGCAGCGTTAAAAATCGTCGGTGCTTGAGAACTGCCATGGCTAATAATGCAAACTCCCGCTACACCAAGCAAGAGCCCACCGCCATGCTCAGCGTGATCCATCCGTTGTTTAATCCGCTTGAGGTTGGGACGCAAGAGCGATACGCCTGCTTTACCGTGCAAGCCTCTTGGAAGCTCTTCGCGAAGAATTTGTAGCGCCACTTCTCCAACGGCTTCTGCAAATTTGAGCAAAACGTTTCCAGCAAAGCCGTCGCAGACAATCACATCAAAGTGCCCTGACAGTACATCTCGTCCTTCCGCGTTGCCAATAAAGGGAATAGCCGAATTTTCTTGCAGCAGTTGGTGGGTCTGAATCGCTAATTCGTTCCCTTTGTTTGGTTCTTCACCAATGTTGAGCAAACCGACTTTTGGATCGGGATTGCCCAGGACATACTGAGAATAGATGGTTCCCATAAGCGCGAATTGCTCTAGAAACTTGGGGCGACAATCGACATTTGCCCCGACATCTAAAATTAGAACTGGCTTTCCGGCAATCAGCGTCGGCAACACCGCCCCGATCGCGGGACGATCGATTCCGGGCAGACGACCGAGACGCAGCAACGCGGCTGCCATTGCCGCCCCTGAATGCCCCGCCGACACCACCGCATCGGCTCGACCCTTTTTCACCAGATCCATTGCCACGTTAATGGATGCTTTAGGCTTGCGACGCAAGGCAGTGAGTGGCTCTTCTTCCATTTCGATCGTTCCTTCAGCAGGAACAATTTCGATCAGAGAAGTTTGCGCGTGTTGCTTGAGAGCGGCTTCTACTTGTTGGGGTTCGCCAACTAGTAAAACCTCTGCCTCCAATTCTTCTTGTGCCCGGAGCGCTCCAGCCACGATTTCAGCAGGAGCGTTGTCGCCTCCCATGGCATCAATTGCAATTCGTACCCGCGTTGATCCCATTAGCTAAGTTTGTAAAAACCTTACAAATTCTATCAGACCGCCTTCCATTCATAGCTCCTTCAATCGGGTAGAAGGGAAAGTTACTTTATTGTCGCTCACCAGAGGACAAATAAGGAAGGGACTGTAGAAGTTAGGACGTAAGAACGACATCGCAAGCTTCAACAAATAGGGCTAAATTCTCCTAAACTGCATTTAGCCCTTTATCCGTTTCTCACGGCTTGTCTACACCACAATCCCTTTCCTGATCATGCATGCCCACTGGAAAAAGCGCCTTTTACTCCTTGATCTCCCCTGGCAAGTCGGCGTGATGATGACGATCGCGGCTCTCATCCTCTTTGTCTGTAGCAGCGTCCGCCATCAGCTATTTCAATCTACAGCGTTGGATTTGGGCTATTTTGACCAGGCAATTTACCTCATTAGCCAAGGTTTGCCCCCCATTGTGTCTTTTTGGGGATACCACGTCATGGGAGGACACGCGGATTGGATCATCTACGGGATTGCGGGGTTCTATAAGCTATATCCCAGCGTCTACTGGTTATTTGCAATTCAGGCGCTTTCATTAGCAGGAGGAGCGTTACCGAGTTGGCATTTGGCACGACAAGCCGGATTAGAGGTATCGCAGGCAACTGCGATCGCGCTAGTCTACCTACTCTACCCACTGGTTTTTAATCTCAATTTGTTTGATTTTCACCCTGAAGTGATCGCGCTACCGCTTCTGCTGTGGGCAGTTTGGGCAGCTAGAGGCAATCGAGTAGGCTGGTTTACGCTCTGCGTTGTGATGATTTTGGGATGCCGAGATGCGCTGTCAATCACCGTTGCGGCGATGGGGCTGTGGTTAATTACCTTTGAACGAAAAACAATGTGTGGTGCGATCGCGCTGTGTCTCGGTACGGCCTGGTTCTTGATTGTGACTCAAGTTGTAATTCCTCACTTTCGTCCCGATGGCGTCGAGTCTGTCGCCCGCTATTCCTACTTAGGCAATTCACTGTTTGAGATTGTCGCCAATCTCTTTCTTAAGCCAAACCTAATTTTGGGTAAAATTTTCTCTTTAGAAATCCTAGTTTATCTTGTCTTTCTATTCATTCCGATCGCGTGGGGACTCTCGGTTCGACAGTTGTTGCCCCTTATTCCAGCCGTGCCAACGCTTGTGATTAATAGTTTGTCTGATTTATCGCTTCAAAGAGATTTACTTCATCAATATTCGCTGCCCGCATTGCCATTTCTGTTGCTGGCGACCATTGGAAGCTTGGCAGCCGATCAAGCGTGGCTCAAAAAACCCCGATGGATTGTGCTTTGGTCGTTCATTGCATTTTTGGCATTGGCAAAGTACGGGTTCTTTGGGGAGAAATATCTGACACGCCTAGACAGTTGGCAGGCGACGCGAGAGGCGATTAACCTTGTTCGCGCTTCCGAAGCAACAGCAGTATCAAGGCAACCCATTCTGACCACCAGCTACATTGCCCCCCATTTAACCCATCGTCCGGTGCTGGACTACACAAAGCTGATTGCGCCTCCAACTCGCTTAGATCGCTTTCACTATGTTCTTTTGAACCTTCAAGATCCTGGCTGGGCAAGTAGTCCAGAATTGGCACAGACGGTACTTCAGCAAGCTCAGACCGATCCAATGTTTCGACTAGAGTATCAGCGCGATCGCGTCTACTTATTCATCAACCAATCCGTAAGTATCAACGGTTCGTAAAAGTAGATAGAAAATTGGCTTTATATATTTTTGAAGCGTTGAGTCTCCTAGCTTAATTGCCTTATCACCCTGTGGTTACACTTGCGTAATATTACTGAAATCCTTAGACTTGTCGGTAAATAAGGGAGAATAGAGAACAGTGACGAGATGAGATAATG